>CALMZF010000275.1 GCA_937870645.1 uncultured Paludibacter sp.
AATACGATTTCAGCGCCGAGTGCCCTGAGCAGTGTTCTGCGCTCCACGCTCATGGTTTCGGGCATGGTAAGGATGAGTTTGTAACCTTTAATGGCCGCCACCATTGCAAGACCTATTCCGGTATTTCCGCTGGTGGGTTCGATGATTATTGCACCCGGTTTAAGCAGGCCCTGCTTCTCGGCATCTTCAATCATTGCCAGTGCAATACGTTCCTTAACGCAACCGGCGGGATTGAACGCTTCAATCTTTACGATTACATTTGCCAGCAGGTGCTTGTTGTCCGAATAATTGCTCAGTTGAAGCAAAGGAGTATTACCAATAAGTTCGGTGAGTTTTTTCGCAATTTTTGCCATATATTTTGTGTTATTTATCTGTTGAATTTTAATAATACAAAAGTAATGGAAGCGAAGTTATGCCACAATCGCTTTTGTGTGTGATTTTCATACCATGAACATGGTATATTTTACGGTTTAATGCAATCCCCGCAAATAATCGCCGGTGTTCATGCGTTTTTTTCCGGGTGCCTGTATGCTGATGAGATGCAAATATCCATCGGTCAAGGCTATTTTAGCTTCCTTTTTTCCATCGGAAATGACAGTGCCCGGTTTCAGGTTGTGAGCGGTGATTTCGGGTTTTGTTTCGAATATTTTCAATACCAAAGTCTCTTCGAGTTCCGGGAATTTCAGTTCGACCCACGCGGCGGGATAGGGAGATAAACCGCGTACAAAGTTATGAGCATTTTCCACCGTCGTGGCGAAATCCAGTTGACAGGTTTCCCTGAAAATTTTCGGTGCGCTTTTCAGTACAATATCGTCGTTTATCAGTTTCTCCTGCGGAATGGCATCAATCTTATCTTCCAGCAGCAAACCGACTGTTTCAGTAACCATTCCGGCACCCAGCATCATCAGTTTATCGTGGATGGTTCCGGCATTGTCGTCATCGTGAATTTCAATTTTCTTTTGAAGTATAATTTTCCCGGTATCAATTTCGTGGGTCAGAAAGAAAGTGGTGGCGCCGGTTGTTTTTTCTCCGTTGATGATCGCCCAGTTGATGGGAGCGGCACCCCTGTACTGCGGGAGGAGAGAAGCGTGGAGATTGAAGGTTCCGTATTGAGGCATGTTCCAGACAACTTCCGGCAACATGCGGAAAGCGACAACGATCTGCAAATCGGCTTGCAGGTTTCTCAGCTCTTGCAGAAATGCTTCATCTTTCAGTTTTTCGGGTTGCAGGAGGGGTAAATTCTGAGAAAGGGCGTATTCTTTCACAGCTGAGAATTGCAATTTATGACCTCGTCCGGCAGGTTTGTCGGGCATGGTGATCACTCCCACCACCTTGTAGTTATTTTCCACCAATGCTTTCAGGCTTTCCACCGCGAATTCGGGTGTACCCATAAATACAATACGCAACTCTTCTTTTTTCATTTCATTCAAAAATTAATGCTGCAAAATTAGTGAAAATTTATCTGTTATTTAAAACACAAAACCCACTGTTCAGGTGGGTCTTGTTTAATAAAATCTTGTTATGAATTATTTATCATAGAAGAAAGTGCATCTCCGATTGCCTCTGAATTCTCTCTTTGGTTCGAGCAGACGACCCTTACCGTTGGCGATAACTCTGGCAGGATCAATGTTGTACTTGGTTACAAGTTCATTTTTTACCGTATCTGCTCTCCGTTGGCTAAGTTTAGTATTGTATTCGGGTGTTCCCACATAGTCGGCAAATCCTCTGACTTCAACCACCAGCGAAGGATCGGCTTTCAATTTATCAGCCGCCATTTTAATAGCCTTAAATCCGGCAGCATCAATATCCGATTTGTTGAAATCAAAATAGATACCTGATTCGTCAATTGTATATGCCTTGATTGCTTTTCCCCAAAAATCCACGGCCGTGTTAGCCGGTGTATTTGGTTCCTGATCGCGGTTGTCGGGCACACCATCACCATCACTGTCGGTATCCACTTCGGGGGTAAGTACCGGAGCTACAGGAGCTACAGGTCTGCTTTCGAGGTCGGTAATACGTTTTTTCATATCAGGGATAAGATCCACAGCAGGTTGCATATTCATCAGTTTGCCCATGTTGGGTTTGAGATCATCAAGTTCTTTCTGCAGAGCATTGATTTTGTTTTGCATGGCATCAATGTCACTATTCAGATTAAGATCTACGTTGTTGTATTGATCCATACTGATATTTCGCACATGATCATGGTTTTTAGCGTTGATTTTCCAGCGAAGCTGCAAAGTGCCCAGTCCAAGATAATCATTAGTCACTCCCCAGTAACTTCTTCCATCCAGGTTATCCTTATTATAAGTGCGATATTGGAATTTTGCTCCCAAAGCGAAGCTTTTACTGAGGTTATATTCAACAATTGCACCCACGGGAACTACAAGAGACATGCCGTCACTAAATTTCTGATCATAATCTAAACCATAATAACCCGAAAGGGAATTTATTGAAACAGGTCCATCGATTGTAGTTTGGTAGTCAACGCTATAAGCGGCCATACCAATACCGAGAGTAGCCCATAAGCCCCATTTTGAATTAGAATGGCTATTGAAGGCTTTCAATACGTTAATAGCCATGAAATAATCGGCATTGTGCATCGTATTTTTCAACGAATAGTAAAACCCCTCAGCCTTAACAGGTAAATAATAATATTCTACCCCCATACTCCAGGCAGGATTAATGGTATATTCGACCGAACCACCATAACTTAAACCCATAACAGAATTTGGAAGAATTTGATTATAATCCTGTTTAATGTCACCATCAAACATATTGAGACCACCTTCAAGGGTAATAGACCAATTGGACTTATTGGTTTTAGTTTGAGAAAACACACCAATAGCCATAACCAGACTAAACAAAAAGATAAATGCTTTTTTCATAACGTTTTATTTTTATTATATATTTATAAATAGGGTAGTAATATTAATCTACAAAAGTAACATTTTTTTTATAATATAAAATGATTAACCATTTTTTTTTAAAAAAAATATGTATTTAATAGATACCAGATGTGATAAAACCTAAAACCGGAAAAAGTTTTATTTCACAATTTCGACTTTTTCGGTTGCTGC
>CALMZF010000276.1 GCA_937870645.1 uncultured Paludibacter sp.
CCGGTTTCGAACCAGCCGTTGCAGTCGCCACAAAGCAGGATAGCTGTGCCATGCGTGTGATCGAAGAGGTTGTTTTCGCAAATCACACGTCTGGGAGTACTGAATAATGCACCCCGGGCACGGTTGTTTCTGATTATATTATCCGAGAAAATCACCTTGGGTGTCCAACTCAGGTTCTCCACGCCGAATTTTCCGTTTTCAGAAATTACTTCGGGCAGCGGATTATCAAAGACAATTTCAAACTCTTTTGCTCCAAATTCTGTGGGTTTGTCTGTAGCTTTAATTGATTTCAGTATATTTATATGATTGCCAACGATTTCCATTTTCTCGGATTCCACAAATTGCACGGTATCGCCGGGTTCACCCCATTTGAAACCCCAGGCTTGTGGATGCATGTACTTTGCCCGTAATGTATTATTATTTAAACGTTTAACAATTCGCAAATAGGTGCCATGTATATTGATTGCATCGTCGGCCATTCCTTCATACAGTCCGTTTTTGGAAATAATCAGTCCTTTACAGGCCGAAAAATGAGTAGCATCGGCCTGTGTGGTGAAAAATCTCGGGTCGCTGTCGCCTTTGAGGCAAACCGAAAATCCGTCCAGTGTAATATTTTCGCTCATTTGGGCTACCAGTCCCATGCCTTCGGCATAGTGAACTTTTACGTTTTCCAAAACGGTATTCGTGCATTCGCTGATAAAAATACCGGGAGTGGGGCGATAGTACGACCTCAACACATATCGTTCGCCGGGCGATGTCGCCTTCACCTGATGCCATCCTTTTATTCTAAACACATTGGGTGATACTTCGGCAACCGATTTCGGATTAAAACCGACATCCTGACGCCTGTATGTTAGGCGCTTATCGGATTGGAATGCCATTGAACTTTCCGGTGTAAGTTCGTAGCCTTCTCCTTTTATAATTAATTTTTCAGCATCGATGCGATAATTTCCCGACGGATAAATTTCGGCAAGCAGTTCATCCTGGTCTTTGTTTATTTCCAGAATACGAAGCTGACGAAGCGCCGGAATTTCAAAGTCGATGGAAAAGTTTTTCAGCGTTATGTTTTTTCCCTTCAACAGGGCAAAGGGGATCATCCTGCCGTGAAATACGAATTCCGATCCTTGTCCGTCGATGGTGAGGTTTTGCAGATTTTCAAGTGCAAAGGCCACTTTTTTAGGATTATCCTGATCATGGTTGGAGATGTAATACTCCCGGACAAAAGCTCCGTCTTCGTAGAAATCATAGCGTCCTTTTGGAAATTTAACCGTGATTGGCGTAGCTGTTTTACGCGATTGCAGCTGTTCTATGAATTTTACTACAGCCGGGGAAGAGTTTTCTTTAGTGTCGGGTTTTAGAGCGACGGGAATAGTTGTACGTGTTGACACACAACTGAAACTAAGTGCCAATAATAAAATAACCGGAAGATAGATGTGTTTTTTCATAGAGATTTATTGTTGAGATGATAAGGGGTTGACAAAAGTAAAGATAAAAAAGCACTTTCGGAAATCCGAAATGGAAATGGCCTTTATATAGGATGAATTTTTCAAGCTAATCAACAAACAAAAACAATCAGAATTACTGCAAAGGAAATCTTATTTTTCACAAAGTCATCTTCTATTCTAAAAACAGAATTCAGGATTAAATCCTGAATTCCGGGAAAGATATTTATTTATAATAAGTTTCAGATCCTTCTTATTTCCACTGTAATATAATATCGGTAAGTCAATTTTTAATTATTTATCTGACAATTTTATAAGTTTCAGTATTACGACCATCCGATATTTGCAAAATGAAAATTCCGCGGGTCTGTACCGGAAGTGTCAGTGTACCCGAAAGTGCACTACGGTTTGCCAGCAATGATCCGGCAACTGAATAAAGGCGGATTGTTTCTGAACCTTTCAGATCATAAATATGAATACCAGCGGGCGATGGCCCAATTTTATAGCTGAGGCGATGAACCGGCGCTATTCCGGTACTGACGGTAGTAACCCCAATCAGTCCGGAGTACGGGGATGTGGAACTTCCCAAAACGGCACGTAGTCGGTAAAAATACTGCTGATTTCCGGTTAATCCGGTAACGGTATATTGATTTCCGGTAACCGGTGTATCTTTCAGAACAGCCACAGTATCCACTTTTCCGTGTTCTATCGTTACATCGTCAAGGGCGAGATTACCTATAACTTTAGTATATGTGAACTTTATTGCCGTATAACCTTTATCAGGAGTAAATGTATAGGAAGGATAGTATTTCGCTGTACTGGCATTATAGGGAATGCTTTCAATTAACGACCATCCCGACTGGTTTTGTCCTTCAACAGTCAAGTAAGACCCTGTTCCAGCCGAAGGAAATCGATACATAAAACTTAATTTGCTGATTATGTCCGGAAATTGTTTGGATATCAAATTTTCTCCTGAATTTTTAAGGCCAAGCGAGTTGGGCGATTGTCCGGAACTTACGGCAGTAGTGTAATTTCCACTCACAGTGCCCGTCCAACCATCCGGTAACGGTTTTCCGTTTGAACCCACATTATTAAACCCTTCAGTTTCGGTAAAAATACCACCATTCAATTGTAAAACATCCAGCAGGTAGCCGCCGGCATAAGGCGTTTCCTCCCAGTTGGCAGTGAAAGAAGTGCTGCTAACATCAGATGCTGCCATTCCCACGGGAGTTTCCAGACCGGTTGTTCGCAGTCGCTGGGTATTGACCGAGGGTGCTACCACCCCGCTGCGATACGAAGTGACGCTGTAGGTGTAGTTTTCGTTGGGATTTAAGTTGTCAACGGGCAATTGGTTGACTATTCCCACCGGTTTATCCTCGAAAATATAATTACTCGCCGATGCAAAGTTTATGGTGTGTGTACCGATTTTTTCCAGTTGTGAGAAAGGATATTCGTTCCATTCGGTCAGATCAAAATTACTGTTTGGGTGTGTAATATCCGGTTTTCTTTTAAGAATTTTGTCCAAACCCCAGACATAAGGAGCTCCACCATTCAACTTTCCAACCACATCAATCTGTACTCCGTTTCGGAATAAGGCAACTGCATCATTTCCATTGAAACTGGTTATTGAATCTTTTAAAATATTAGCTTTTGCTGTTAGTGCCGTATTAGTAGAGTTAGTATTCACAATTACATACGTCTGGTTATTCTGTAATGTTCCTGAAAGTTTGAGTGTGGTTTCAAATTCGCCGGCTCCGTTGGATTGCTTTTTCAGCGAATATTTCGATAAATCAACGGTTGCACCCGTTCCATTATAAAGTTCAATGGCTTTATCAAAGGATGTACCTTCATAATATCCTGAAATAATCAGATTTCCGGCTTTTAAATCGCCCTGATAGAGGGAAACGGTGTAATTCGTTGCAAGCGGATCTTCGAGCCATTGAAGGGTACCGCTTACCGGTGTAATATCGGCAGGCTCCATGGCTATAAATTCGGAAGTGGCAACTCCCCGGACCGGAATACGGGTAATTTCGGTCAGTCCGCCGCCCTGAATAAGCAACGTGTCAACGGTTGTTCCGGTTATCGTTGGTAAATAATTAACCTGCAAATTAAAACCGGCCTGTGCTTCAGCTGCCGAAATGGTTGTGTTCGAAACAGACAACGATGGACTGTTTCTTAAAAACGATACAGTAAGCGGAGATGTGATATTTACCCCTTCGATGTTGAAATTGAGTGATTTAGTGACATTGAGCAATATTACCCCAAAATCGAGTTTGAATTTACGGCGCGGTGCCACCAGAAATGCCCCGGTCTCTTCGGCATAGGTAAATGCTTTGGTGCTGTCCGTTCCCCAGATATACGAAGTCAGTTCAGGGAAATCAATAAACGGATTACGGTTGCCCTGAATGACGTAAATGCTGTCGTTACGGTCAAGTTCTTTCTGGCTTACGGGGTCGTTATTGTGCCATTTCATCAGCAAATCAATGGCCCAGGGTCGCCATACCGGATAAACCGTGTTGGTAAGCATGGGTGAATTCCAGAGGGGAGCCAGGTCTTCGTAGATGGTGGAAATATAGAGGTACGAACGTGCAAAATCGCCTTTGAATTCATCTGCCGGTTCAAAACTATTGTCCGAATAAGCCGTGCCAAAGCCATTTTTACCCACTTTTGATTTCCCATTGTCGAGCATGGGTGTGCCGGTAACTTCCCCCAGTGGAAGATTATTTTTAATGCCGTTGGTGTATGCGTCGGCCGGGTAAAGGTGAAAAAGGTCCTTGTAAGCCATATTTTCATACGCACCCCACCAGCTTTTGGGAAATGAGTGCTCTATGGCCATATCGGCTATAGAATTGTATCCGTTGAAACTACGTACATTATTGGAATACATATCGCGCACCGTATTATCCGCATTGCGGTCGGTGGCATAAAAACCCTGCCATGTAAAGCCCGGACCGCTGCCGTAATCAAGTACTGTGAGCGGCGCTGAAATTTCATGCAGCGTTGTTTTCAGTTCCGCTTTTTTCTTTCCAAGGGCAAAATGATAATAACCCGTTGGAATGGCTGCCTGTGCTAAAAAAGACGTACTTATTAATATTGTAAGCAGAACCTGCTTTCGCATTACATTCATTTTTTAATATTTTTGGAATATATATTTGGCAAATGTATCGTATTTTGAATTCATAACAAAACAACAAACTCTTTTTATCATTCTTTGACAAAAAGAGTTGTTGAAGTGTAACCGGCTGATTTTTATTTTATTTCCACCTTTTGGTGATGTCCTGGTAGGCATCTATTCGTCTGTCGCGGAAGAAGGGCCACCAGCGCCTCACAGTTTCGGTACGATTTATATCAATATCAAAAACAACATTCTCTTCCTTCGTATCAGAGGTCTTTACTAATATTTCGCCCTGCTGACCGGCCATGAAACTGCTTCCCCAAAACTGGATGCCTTTGGTAATGCCCGACGGGTCGGCCTCATAACCAACCCGGTTGCAGGCAATGACAGGAATTCCGTTAGCCACCGCATGTGAGCGCTGAATAGTTATCCACGCATCACGCTGACGATTTTTTTCTTCATTAGTATCTGAACTCTCCCACCCGATGGCTGTGGGATAAATGAGCACTTCGGCTCCGGCAAGCGCCATCAGCCGGGCAGCTTCGGGGTACCACTGATCCCAGCAAACAAGCACTCCCAGTTTCCCGACTGAAGTCTGAATGGGTTCAAAACCCAGGTCACCGGGAGTAAAATAGAACTTTTCGTAGTAAGCCGGATCATCGGGGATGTGCATTTTGCGGTACATTCCGGCAATGGTTCCATCTTTCTCGAGCACCACAGCAGTATTGTGATATAAACCGGCTGCTCTTTTTTCGAATAATGACAACACGATGACAATTCCAAGCTCTGCTGCCAGTTTTCCGAACCTTTTGGTGGATGGTCCGGGAATGGTTTCAGCCTGGTCAAAGACCGACACGTCTTCGGTCTGGCAAAAATACAATCCATTGTGAAGTTCCTGAAGCACGATTAGTTCAGCGCCCTGAGAAGCCACTTCACGGATGTTTTTTTCGAGTTTGGACACATTCGCTGCCTGGTCCGCTGTATTGGTTTGTTGGATGATAGCTGTTTTCATATCTGCCCCCTAACCCCCTAAAGGGGGAATTTATCAATGTTCTAAATTTTATAAACTCTTCAAATCGTGCCCACCAAACTCCCCTCCTTTGGAGGGATTGGGGGAGGCTCCGTATTGCATTGTGACACAATGCAGCGAGCCGTGTTGTTTTATCAACGCCAGGCAGTCTATGCCAATGATTTCGCGGTCAGGGAATGCTTTTTGTAATTGTCCGCGGGCTATTTCATCTTTTGGAGAATTATAGGTTGGCATCAGCACGGCGTCGTTGATTATCAGAAAGTTGGCGTAAGTTGCCGGAAGTCGGTCTCCATTTTCATCGTATACTGCATCGGCCATGGGGAGAGGGATACCCCCAACCCCTAAAGGGGCGAAAGAAAAGATTTCTTCTTCCATCTTTTTAAGCTCTGAGTAATGTTCATCATTTTCGTCGTCACATTTGACGTAGGCGATGGTGTCCGGACTGCAAAAGCGGGCGAGAGTATCCACGTGGCTGTCGGTATCGTCACCGGCCAGGTAACCGTGATGAAGCCAGAGTATCCGTTCGGCACCGAGGTATTCCTTCAGTTTAGCCTCGATTTCTTCCTTCGAAAGATTATTCCGGTTTTCGGAAAGCAGGCATTCAGCGGTGGTCAGAATGGTTCCCTGTCCGTCGCTTTCGATGCTGCCCCCTTCGAGCACAAAATTCAGCCGGTTATGGTACTTTACATTTTCGGGAAAAATGTTTTTCTCAAAAAGCTGACGGGTAATCTGGTTATCCAGATTAGCCGGAAATTTCATTCCCCAGCCGTTGAACGTAAAATCAAGCACTACCGGTTTTCCGTCTTCCATCACCGTAATGCCGCCATGATCGCGTGCCCAGGTGTCGTTGGTGGGAATTTCCACACAGGTAATTTTGTCCTGCGGCAAATCCCGGAGTTGTTCACGAACTGTATTTTCATCAGCACAAACAATCAACAATCTTTCACGCTTCACAATTTCGCGTGCAATACCGACGAAACACTCCGAAACCTCATCGAGCATATCAGCCCAGTCGGTGCCGGCATGCGGCCAGGTGAGCTGAACGAAAGACTGGGGTTCCCATTCGGCAGGGAGACGGATAGAAAAGCCCCCTAAATCCCCCTCAGTGGGGACTTTTTGATTGTGTGAAATAGTCGCTTTATTTTGGTCTGATTTTCTTCGCATTCTTAAAAACACATTTTATCTTGTCATATACTTATTTGTATTTTTGATCAAATAACCAAAAACCAATAACTTATAACGAGTTGCTATTTCCCATCCACCCGTTTCCACCTTACGCCATCGTCCACCACTACCTTTTCGGGCGGTGTAAGCAGGACGGATGGGTTCATCAGAATCCGGTCGAGCATACGCATGGAGGAAGCATAATACCAGCCATCGCAGATACGTTCATCCATCACATATTTTAGCAGAATGCTTTTATACCCTTTCACATTGCCTTCCTTGTTTACGGTGTGTCGTTGATTTTTTGCCCATGGCCAGAAAAATACTGCAA
>CALMZF010000277.1 GCA_937870645.1 uncultured Paludibacter sp.
TATGTTTTTGACGTTAATTAAAGTATCAATATACTGTTTGGCTGCGTCAATCTTGTTTATCTTCAGATACGTCCAGGTAATTTCAAAATATGTCATCAACAGAAAATTTTTATCTCCGTATTGCTTTATCTTTTTAATGGCTTTCTCATAATACAGGATACTGTATGATGGATTATTGTTTTCGTTGTGGATTAAACCCAAATAATGATAGCAAAAATACAATAAGAGCGGATCATTAATTTTCTTTACTTCCAGTATGTCAGCGGCTTCTTTTATCGGTTCGTAAGCTGTACTGTCGGTCACACCCATGCGGTAACGCACCAGTCCCTGATACAACAGGGAGCGGGCATACGTGCGCGGGTATGCCCGTTTGTGACGCGACAGGATGTGTACCGTTGCATCGATCAGGCTGTCCGATGTAAAATTATAATAGGTCTTATCCTGGGCAATCACCTTCAGGAGTTGATAATAACCGCGGTTGAAATGTGAGAGTCTGGCGGGGTGGATTTGTTTCAAACTGTCGGCTGTAGCTTCGGGCTGCACTGCGAGCAAGCTGTCCAACTTATTGAGATGCTTCCAGTCGGCTTCGGTCTGCTGCCGGTTGCACGCTGCGAACAACAACGCTGCAGTCGCCGCAAGTATATAGAGCAACATTCGTTTTGTCATCATGTTGGATTTTTACTTTTTTTGAACATACAAAAATAACAGATAAAATCCGGTAAACAACGTTAAATCAAAAAATATACACAAGTTCGTCCCGGTTCGGCGTAGTCTTCTTCCGAATGTTCCGGCCTGTGTCAAGCTAAAAGAAAAGCGCCAGCACTTGCAAATAAAACTATTTCAACGTTCTCATTAATGGCAGTTTAACCATTGTAAAATCACAACTTTATGCCTACCCTCAAAAAAAAGTAATAAAATCAGGCATCGGTGCCACTTTATAAAGGAGTATGAGCAAAGAAATTGTAAAATTTTATCCTATAAAAAAAGACCGGACATTCGGTTGTTCATTTCTTCCTGACATTTTCTGATTTTTTACTTTGACAAATAAAGCAGGCTCATGATCGCATCGATAGTCAGCAGGCGATAATTAGTTCTGTTAACTTCACAGAACTTGGTCTTCCTTATAGCTATAAGCTAATTTCATTCATATCCGGTTTGGGGATATTACTTAAATATGTAATTTTATTGCTTTATATCTGTATTATACATTTACAGGATTTGAATGTAGACCGAATCACCCCTGGACTCATTTCATATTTGCAACAGGATTTCACAGTAACGGTATTTATTTGGGAAAATTTAATACCCGCTATCTCCCTCATTCTCATCATTTCTTTTGTTTTTGCTCAAATTGTCAATAACTTTTTCGGATAAAATTTTACTCCGGTAGAATATTCTTGTATCTTTATCATTCGCGATTTATCCAAAAATTAATTTTTTATTACGCTTATTATCAGGGGATTAAAATATGGGCTCATTTGTACATTTACACGTTCACTCCAGCTATTCTGTACTCGACGGGATGTCAAGCATATCAGGTTTAGTGGATAAAGCTGTGAAAAGCGGCATGCACGCGCTGGCACTGACCGACCACGGGAATATGTTCGGCATCAAGGAATTTTACAACGTTTGTAAAAAGAAAAATGGCCCGTTAAAAGATAAAATCACCGTACTGGAACGGAAACTGAAAGTTCCCGAAACGGGCGAAGAGGAGAAGGAGGACATTCGTAAGGAAATTGAACTTACTAAACTAAAAATGATAAAACCCATTTTTGGTTCGGAAGTGTATGTGGCCCAACGAAGCCGCTACGACAAGGAAGATAAAGGTGATCGAAGCGGCTATCACCTGGTACTGCTTGCTAAAAATGAAACCGGATACCGCAATCTTTGCCGGCTGGTTTCAAACGGTTGGATTCAGGGATTTTATTACCGCCCGCGCATTGACCACGACCTGCTGGCGCAATACAGCGAGGGATTAATTGCCACATCGGCCTGCCTGGGTGGCGAAATTCACAAAAACATTGAAGCCGGTGATCTGGCTGCTGCCGAAAGAGCTATACTGTGGTACAAAAAAGTATTTGGCGACGATTATTACCTCGAACTGCAACGCCACAAAACAGACAAACCGGGAGCCGACACACAAACGTATGTCAAACAGGAACTTCAGAATAAGGAGCTGATTGCTCTTGCCCGCAAGACCAATACGAAACTCATCGCCTCGAACGATGTACATTTTGTGGAAGAAGATCATGCCGATGCCCACGAACACCTCATTTGTCTGAGCACCGGCAAGGACCTGGATGACCCTACCCGCATGCGCTACACCAAACAGGAGTGGCTGAAAACACCGGAACAAATGGCTGAAATTTTTGCCGATATTCCAGAATGTCTCGAAAACACACTGGAAATTGCCAATAAAGTGGAATTCTTCAAACTTGAATCTGCTCCAATGATGCCTGTATTCCCAATTCCGGCTGAATTTGGCACCGAAGAAGATTACCGGCAGAGATACGATGAAGGGACACTCCGCGAAGAGTTCGGCGAAGCTTTTGACCGCATCGGCGGTTACGACAAAGCCATCCGTATAAAACTGGATGCCGACTACCTGACCAAACTCACCTATCAGGGTGCAGAGAGGCGTTACGGAGCAAATTTGAATGATGAGACACGGGAACGCATCGATTTTGAACTGGACGTGATGAAAAAAATGGGTTTTCCCGGATACTTCCTTATTGTGCAGGACTTTATACAGGCAGCTCGCGACATGAATATCTCGGTGGGCCCGGGACGTGGCTCTGCAGCCGGTTCGGTGGTGGCATACTGTCTGAAAATCACCAATATAGATCCGATGAAGTATGATTTGCTGTTTGAGCGTTTCCTCAATCCAGACCGTATTTCACTGCCCGATATCGATATTGATTTTGAAGATGATAAACGGGGGCAGATTATGCGCTGGGTGACCGAAAAATACGGAAAGAAACGGGTGGCCAACATCGTGACGTACGGCACCATGGGAACTAAATCAGCCATAAAAGATGTGGCACGCGTTCAGAAATTACCTCTCTCGGAAGCCGACAGACTTACAAAACTCATTCCCGGAAGATTCCCAAACGATGAAAATGACAAAGAAATTAAAGTCAATCTGACAAACTGCTTCAAATATGTAAGTGAACTGAGAGATGCACGCGACTCCAACGACCCAACCCTTGCCAACACGCTGAAATATGCTGAAATGCTCGAAGGTACGGTGCGTCAGACCGGCGTACACGCCTGCGGACTGATTATCGGAGCCGACGACCTGATTAATTTGGTGCCTCTCAGCACCGCGGTGGACAAGGAAACCAAAGAAGATAAGGTAATCACCCAATTCGAAGGGACAGTGATAGAGGATGTCGGGCTGGTGAAAATGGACTTTCTCGGACTGAAAACGCTGTCCATCATCAAAGACACCCTGGTCAACATCAAAAAGTCCAAAGGGATTGACATTGATATTGACAACATTCCCATCGACGATAAAAAAACCTATAAACTATTCTCCAAAGGCGATACGGTGGGCGTGTTCCAGTTTGAATCGGCTGGAATGCAGAAATATCTGAAGGAACTGAAACCTACCAAATTTGAGGATCTGATAGCCATGAATGCGCTCTATCGTCCCGGACCAATGGATTATATACCGCAGTTTATCCGCCGCAAACATGGCCAGGAACCGATAGAATATGCCTTCCCGGTGATGGAAAAAAGGTTGAATGATACCTATGGCATCACCGTTTACCAGGAACAGGTCATGCTTCTGAGCCGCGACCTGGCGGGCTTTACCCGTGGTCAGTCCGACGAATTGCGTAAGGCGATGGGTAAGAAGCTGAAAGACAAGATGGAATCACTGCATGAGAAATTTCTGCAGGGTGCACAAAAGAACGGATATTCCGATGTGGAAAAACTGGAACAGATCTGGTCCGACTGGGCTAAATTCGCTTCATATGCCTTCAACAAATCGCACGCCACATGTTACTCGCTGGTGGCTTATCAGACGGCATACCTCAAGGCTCATTATGAGGCCGAATTCATGGCCGCCAACTTAACGAGAAACAAGGACGACATCACCGAAGTTGGCAAACTGATGGACGAATGCAAATCATTGAAAATGAATGTACTTGGCCCGGATATCAACGAAAGTGATCTTACATTTACGGTGAATAAAGACGGAAATATCCGTTTCGGACTGGCAGGTATAAAAAATGTGGGCGAGGGGGCAGTTGAAGCACTTATTAAAGAACGTGAAGCAAATGGAAAGTTCAAAAACAACTTTGATTTTTTTGAACGGGTTAACCTCAATGCCTGCAACAAAAAAAATATAGAAAGTCTGGTGCTGGCAGGCGCTTTCGACTCGCTGACCGACATCCGCCGCGAGCAGTTTTTTGTACTGAATTCAAAGGAAGAACTCGTACTGGATGCATTCATAAAATACGGAAACCTCTATCAGCAGGACGTTTCTTTCAATCAGAATTCGCTGTTCGGTGCACTTGAAGATGCGGTGCAAATCACAAAACCCGAAGTGCCATATGCTCCGGAGTGGTCGCCGCTGGTGAAACTGAATAAGGAGCGCGAAATGATCGGCATGTACCTCTCGGCTCATCCCATGGATGAATTTGAATTTGAGATAAAAAATATATGCAATGCAACCACCGAGGATATCAAGGACCTTAGCCGCTATCAATTGGGCACAGGGCTCAAAATAGGGGGAATGGTAACCGCCTTTCGCGACGGTATGACCAAAAAAGGAAACCCCTATGGCATGATCACGCTCGAAGATTACAACGGCTCGCACGAGTTTCCGCTTTTTGGAAAAAATTTTGACGATTATGCAAAATACATGATTAAAGACCTGTTTTTGTATATACATGCAGTAGTGCAGGTGAAAGGGAGCGATTACCGAAACCATACTCCCGATCCAAATGTGAAACCCGAAATTGAATTGAAAATAATGAACATTATGCCCTTCAAAGAGGTTAGAAAACTGATAACCCGCATCCGGATTTATCTCTCGCTCGATAAACTGACCAACGATGTGGCCGTAGAACTCACCAAAATAGTAACCGAAAACAAGGGAGATGTAAATGTATATATTGAAATAAAGGATTTTTTAACCTCCGAAAAAATTTCACTCTTTGCCCGGCCACACCGGATGAAAATAAATTCAACAGTTTATCAGTACCTCAGGCAAGCCGAAGCTGAAGATATACTGCGATATAAAATTGAAATGACTTAATTTACCGGAAAAAATAAAGAATTTTGCTTTATGCCAAAAAACATTTTTGAGTCAACAGCGTTATTAAACTAATAAAAATTACTATCTAAAAAACTAAAATTATGACTTTAGAATTTACAGACGAAAACATCAAAGAAATTATCGAATCGGGCAAACCCGTAGTAATCGATTTCTGGGCAGAATGGTGCGGTCCCTGTCGCATGGTGGGCCCGCTTGTCGAAGAACTCGCTGAAGAATATGCAGGCAAAGTGGAAATCGGTAAAATGAACGTGGATGAGAACATCGACACTCCCAATGAGTATGGTATTCGCAACATTCCCACCATTCTTTTCTTCAAGGATGGCAAGCTGGCCGACAAACAAATAGGTGCTACACCCAAAGCGACCCTGAAAGCAAAAGTGGAGTCGCTGCTCTGATTCATGCAGTAAATCTCACTCATACCGCCAAAAAATATAAATGGGACGTAATCAACACCTCCCATTTTTATTTTTTTATAGCAACTAAACAATGCAAATCCACAAAATTCGACCATCAGTTAAAGGAATAATTAGAATGAGGAAAAATCCATCACTTTTTATGCGGTTGAATATCAGCGTTATCTGAAGTTATGACAGAAAATTTCAAAATATTTTCGGACAAGGCTTTGTCAATTCAAAAAAGTGCCGTATATTTGCACCCGCAATTGAAAACAAGGATATAGAGATTATTCCGGTTCAATGGCCCATTCGTCTATCGGTTAGGACGTCAGATTTTCATTCTGGAAAGAGGGGTTCGATTCCCCTATGGGCTACAAAAAAAAATAACAGACTAAAAAAAAGATTGAGATGGCAAATCATAAATCATCCCTTAAAAGAATTCGTCAGACTGAAAAACGGAAATTAGCTAACCGCTATTATGCAAAAACAGCACGTAATGCTGTTCGCAAGTTGCGCTCAACTACAGAAAAAGCTGCAGCCGTGGAAATGTTACCAAAAATCAGCGCTATGCTTGATAAACTGGCTAAACGCAACGTTATCCACAAAAACAAAGCGGGCAACTTAAAATCCAAGCTGTCCATCTACGTTAACAAACTGGCTTAATTGCTTCTGAAAAATAATAAAGAAGCCCTTTCTCGATTGAGAAAGGGCTTCTTTGTCATATCCCTGCCGGGCAGCCACCTAATGTGCTTCGAGCCAGTTGTCACCGACTCCGCAATCGGCTATCAACGGCACTTTCAGCTGAATAGCCTGCTGCATTTCACAGATAACTAATTGTCGTACTACCTCCAGTTCGTCTTTTGGTACACTGAAATTTAGTTCATCATGTACCTGCATGGTCATAGTGGCTTTCAGATTTTTCTTTTCGAGTTGTTCCTGTATACGAATCATCGCTATTTTGATAATATCTGCTGCCGAGCCCTGAATCGGTGCATTGATGGCATTTCGTTCAGCAAATCCGCGTACCACGCTGTTTTGTGAATTGATATCGGGGAGATATCTTTTACGACCATAAATTGTCTCCACATACCCCTGCTCCTTTGCCCGCTGAATAACCTCTTCCATGTATCTTTTAATATCCGGATAGGTCTCAAAATAGCCATCAATTAACTCTTTTGCTTCTGCTCGTGGAATTCCCAGGCGCTCACTCAGACCAAAGGTAGAAATGCCGTAAATAATCCCGAAATTAGCCGTTTTGGCTTTACGGCGCATATCCGATGTAACTTCCTCCAGTGGAATTTTGTAAATTTTGGCTGCAGTAGCTGCGTGAATATCCTGTCCGCTGTTGAAAGCTTCGAGCATGTTGGCGTCGCCACTCAGGTGAGCCATTATCCGAAGTTCGATTTGCGAATAATCTGCACTCAGCAACAATTCGCCATCGTTGGGAATAAATGCCTTGCGAATATCGCGTCCGAGTTCATCGCGCACGGGAATGTTTTGCAGGTTGGGGTTGGTGGAACTCAGCCGCCCGGTAGCCGCCACGGTCTGATTGTAGGTAGTGTGCACTTTACCCGTTTTGGCATTGACCAGCAGTGGCAAGGCGTCAATATAGGTACTCAATAATTTTTTTAGCCCCCGGTAATCCAGAATTTTACTTACCACGGGATGTTTTGACCGAAGTTTTTCCAGCACATCTTCGGAGGTGGAATATTGCCCGGTTTTGGTTTTTTTTGCCTTTTCATCCAGTTTGAGCTGTCCGAAAAGCACTTCACCCACCTGCATGGGCGAACCCACATTGAACTCATTACCCACCAGTTGATGTATCTCTTTCTCCAATAGTTTCATATCGGCAGTTAAGATATCAGAACTTTGACGCAGGGCTTCAATATCAATTCTTACACCGTTTTGTTCCATGATAGCAAGCACCCGCAACAGCGGCATTTCCATTTCGAAGAAAAGCTTCTCCAACCCGTTACGGCTCAGTTCAGTTTCCAGTATTTGCTTCAGCTGAAAGGTGATATCGGCATCTTCGGCTGCATAATCGCACAGCCTGTTCAAATCCACCATGCGAATATCCTGTTGGTTTTTGCCTTTACCGGCGAACAGATCCTCGTAATGGATGGTACGGTACTTCAGATAAACTTCGGCCAGATAATCCATTCCGTGGCGTAATTCGGGTTGCAGCAGATAGTGAGCTATCATTGTATCGAACATATTCCCCCGTAACTGGATACCGTAAGATGCCAGCATCTGCAGGTCAAATTTTATATTTTGCCCGATTTTCTGGATCTGATCGCTCTGAAAAAATGCCTTAAACTCCTTCATTACCTCCAGGCATTCGCTTCGTCCGGCAGGAAGGGACACGTAATAAGCTTCACCGGCTGTGAAGCAAAACGACAAACCCACCAGATCGGCAGTGAAAACATCAATTCCGGTAGTTTCGGTATCGAAGCATACGGATTTCTGAGTGAAAAGTTTGGTTATCAGACCTGCACGCTTTACTTTATCATCTATCAGTATGTATTTATGAGGAACATCATTGATGGAACGCATTCCGGCAATCACCTGAATTTCGGGCGATTGTGAAAAGAGGTCACGCTGCGCCTCCTGACGGGGTTCGGTGGAAGTGGGCGTATCGAAGAGCGACATTTGACCGTGTTCGGGAGCTGGTGTTGCCGGAGATACGGTTTTATCGACATTGTTTTTGGTCGTATTCCAAATTTTTGCAGAAAGTGTTCTGAATTCAAGTTCATCGAACAAAGCCCGAAGAGCCGATTCGTTCATCGGCTCCATGATCAGTTTTTCTTCCTCCAGTTCAATGGGTACATCCGTTTTAATGGTAGCCAGATAGCGGGAAAAAAGGATTTGCTCCCGGTTTTCTTCAATTTTCACTTTTAATGCCCCTTTCAGTTTGTCGGTATTATTCAGCAGGTTATCGATGCTGCCAAATTCCAGGAGAAGTTTTACAGCGGTTTTTTCACCTACTCCGGGACAACCGGGAATATTGTCGGAGCTATCGCCCATCAGTCCCAGTAAATCCACTACCTGCTCATGACTTGTCAACTCGTATTTTGCTTTCACCGCGTCGGGTCCCATCACTTCGTAGCCTCCGGTATGTTTGGGGCGATACATGAAAATGTGGTCCGAAACCAGCTGCCCGTAATCCTTGTCGGGTGTGAGCATATACACTTCAAATCCCTCTTTTTCGGCTTTTTTGGCCAGTGTGCCAATCACATCGTCGGCTTCAAATCCAGGCACTTCGAGCACCGGTACATTGTATGCTTTCACTATTTCTTTGATGATTGGCACCGATAACCGGATATCTTCAGGCGTTTTTTCGCGTTGTGCTTTATAATCGGTGAATGCTTCGTGCCGAAAAGTGTTACCCTTGGGATCAAAAGCCACGGCTATATGAGTGGGTTTTTCGCGTTTCAATACATCTTCCAGTGTGTTGACAAATCCGAAAATAGCAGAAGTATTCAATCCTTTTGAATTGACGCGTGGATTGCGGATAAAAGCATAATATGCCCTGTAAATAATGGCGTAGGCGTCGAGTAAGAAGAGTTTTTTCATTCAATTATTACATTTAATCAAAATTGATTTTATTTAAAATTCAGAATGCAGACGGATTACTAAGAATGTATATCCCTGATTTTGGTATAACAAATTGTTGTTTTTCTGTCAATTATCTATAGTTTAATGTCCTGTTGACAGGGTCTGATTTACGTAAAATGATACATTGAACCCCGTTTCAGTCAAAATAAATCTATGCAGACCGTAAAATTAAACAAAAAAACATTGAATTACTCAGATTGAACGAAACAAACGGTAAATTTGTTTAATTTTGCAAATCGTACAAATTTTATCACTTTCCATGAGTTTTATCGAAAAAATCAAGCAGCCCATTCATGCAGAAATGCAGGAATTTGAAAATGTATTCAATACGGTGCTGAACAGTGACAATACACTTCTGACGAGCGTACACGAATATGTGATGCACGGGCAGGGTAAAAAATTGCGGCCAATACTCACCATTTTGGCTGCAAAACTATTCGGAGAAGTAAATAAAGCCACCCTTTACGGCGCTTTTTCGCTCGAACTGCTGCATACGGCCAGTCTGGTGCACGACGATGTGGTGGACGACACCATGGAAAGGCGCGGTCGCCCGTCGGTTAATGCCAAATGGACCAATAAAGTGGCTGTGCTCAGCGGCGATTATATACTTTCCAAATCGCTCCATTCGGCTACTACCACTCATAATTTAAGAATACTTGAAGCCATTTCGACAATCGGAATGATTCTGCCCGATGGCGAGCTGCTCCAGCTTGCGAATACCAAGCAAACTGCACTGACTGAACAAGAATACCTGGATATAGTAAAGCGAAAAACAGCTATGCTTTTTGCCACCTGCACCGAAGTGGGCGCATTATCGGTAAACGCCGACGAAATATCGCTCGCTCATCTGAAAAAATACGGCGAATACCTGGGTATGTGTTTTCAGATAAAAGATGATATTTTTGATTACTACGAAGATGCTCAGGTAGGTAAACCAACTGGGAATGATGTGCGTGACGGAAAACTGACCCTGCCTTTGATATTTGCTCTGAAAAACACAACCGGACCTGACAAGGACGAAATTGTAGAATTAATTGAGAGCAAGAACTTTTCGACTGAAAATATTAACAGAATTACCCAATTTGCCCATGCTAACGGCGGTGTGGAATATGCCATCAGTCGTATGGATGATTTTAAAAAACTGGCCATCGGCGAACTGACAGATTTTCCCGATAATGAGATTAGAAAATCGCTGATAGCATGTGTAGAATTTGTAGCTGAACGGGATTTTTGACAAGTTGAAGCGGTCGTGGGAGTGTATTTCTCCTGAGATTTTTTCAAATCTGTTTTTACTTTAAAAAAAAGGTTGTATATTTGCACCCGCTTTGCATGAGAGCAAAAGCTATATACTATGTAATTTTGCGAAAATAGCTTCCCGATAGCGATCGGGAGTGAGCACGACCTTGCCCCAAAAGCATGGACACTCGCTGACCTTGTCAAATTAAAGATAAAATAACGATTTCATCTTACAAAAAAACATTTTGCGAAAATAGCTCAGTTGGTAGAGCACGACCTTGCCCCAAAAGCATGGACACTCGCCGACCCTGGCAAATAAAAGATGAAATAACGATTTCATCTTACAAAAAAACATTTTGCGAAAATAGCTCAGTTGGTAGAGCACGACCTTGCCAAGGTCGGGGTCGCGGGTTCGAGTCCCGTTTTTCGCTCAGATTGAAAAATGAGACAATAGTGTAAAACGGGACGAGAAGTTTATCCCGATTTTTATCGGGAAGTCCCGTTTTTCGCTCGAAATTTTAATTTCTGCCCGGATGGTGGAATGGTAGACACGAAGGACTTAAAATCCTTTGGCTTCACGG
>CALMZF010000278.1 GCA_937870645.1 uncultured Paludibacter sp.
GTTTCGAGCAACAACAAGTCGTTTTGCAGGAGCAGTTCGGTGGTATTCGCTGCTATTTTTCCGGCTTTAATTTTTGCATTTTGCTCTCCGGCATACAGCGGAATGCCCAGTCCAACCTGAAATCCGTGATATCCCCGGTTATTTTCAAACCGGTTATTCCCGTAGAAATATCCCAGCGAAATATCGGGTAACAAACGCTGCTGTTCGGTCTTGACATTTGTTTTAATATAATCAGACTGCAACCGGAGCAACCGGACATCGGCATTCTGCTGAAAATCGGGTTCTACGACAGGAATTACACTCATCTCATCCGAAGCGACAGTGTAAGTTTCACTGGTCTGCATAAGTGCATTCAGCGTTCGGTAGGTATTCTGAATGTCGTAGTTGATCTGATTGAGTTCAAGGCTTAGCTGTTGCTTTTTTGCCTGCGCATTCATCAAATCGAGCTGACTGATATCGCCCAGCTTGTAGCGGGTTTCAGCACCCGTATTCAACACGCTGTACAAACTGTCCATTTTCTGATAATGTTTGATTTTGGCCTGCAGAAACTGAATGGTGTAGTAAGTTCCGGTCACATTTTTCACCAACAGCAGCATTTGCTTCTGAAGTTCCGTTTCGGCCATGGAAATTTCAATTTTCCGGGCTTTATTTCGCGGAGCGTGAATGGTGGGAAACAAAAAATTCTGCTCCACTCCCACTGTCCGGATCGGATGACCGTTTTCAGCCACATTGGCCTGGTCGTAGCCGTAGTAAACCGCCGTTTTGTCCATTTCCAACAGGCTTTTAGCCAATGCTTTACGTTCTTCCACTTTCAAATTGTAAGCCCCGATTTCCCTGTTGTTTTTCAGTGCCAGGTCAATGGCCTGTTCCAGCGTCAGCGAGGAACTTTGAGCCATCAGCGCACCTCCCGAAAGCATCAATGCAAGAGGGATTAGAAAATTTTTCAATTTAAATTTCCGGACAAATTTGTATTTCAATCCTTCATCGTCGTTGAAAATCATGAATAACAGCGGTAATGCAATCATAGTGAGCAATGTAGAAGTAATAAGTCCGCCGATAACCACAGTGGCAAGCGGCCGCTGCACTTCGGCTCCCGAACTGGTGGAAATGGCCATCGGGAGGAAACCCATGGCAGCAGAAGCGGCTGTGAGCATTACAGGACGCAGCCGATCGACCGTTCCTTTCATCACCAGTTCACGCATATTGGTCATTCCGGTTTCTTTGAGGTGCTTGAGGTGCTCAATCAGCACAATGCCATTGAGCACGGCAATACCAAAGAGGGCGATAAAACCAACTCCGGCCGAAATGCTGAACGGCATTCCCCGCAGCCACAAAGCAAACACACCACCAACAACAGAAAGCGGAACAGCCGTGAATATCATAATGGTATCCTTGAGCGATTTGAAAGCGAAATGGAGGAAAATAAAAATAAGCGCCAGTGCAATCGGAACGGCAAAAATCAGTCTTTTGGTGGCATTCTGCAAATTCTCAAACTGTCCGCCATACTGAATATACGTCCCGGGGTTGAGTTTCACATTTTTATCCACGCTGGCCTGAATATCTTTCACCACCGATTGCAGGTCGCGGTTGCGCACATTCACACTTACCACTACGCGGCGGTGAGTATTTTCACGCGAAATTTTAGCCGGTCCTTCGGTGAGACGAATTTCGGCCAGTTCGCTGAGCGGAACCTGCATCCCGTTAGGCAGCGGCACCTGAAGCTGCCGGATATTTTCAATGTCGGTACGATTTTCCTTTTGCAGCCTTACCACCAGATCAAAACGCTTTTCACCTTCGAAAATGCTGCCGGCAATTTCGCCTCCAAAAGCAGCTGCAAGATAGGCGTTCATCGTTTTCATATCCACGCCGTAAAAAGCCACCTTTTCGCGGTTGTACTTCACATTCATTTGCGGAAGTCCCGTTGTTTTTTCGAGAATGACGTCGGCTGCACCGGGAATTCCTTCTATCAATTGCTTAATTTCGGTGGCTTTTTCGTTGAGATAATCCAGGTCTTCGCCGAAAACTTTCACCGCAATATCGGAGCGAACGCCCGTAATCAGTTCGTTGAAACGCATTTCGATAGGCTGCGTAAATTCGTAATCGATACCCGGAATAACCGACAATGCCTCTTTGAATTTATCGGCCAGGCCTTCTTTGGTATCGGCCGATTTCCACTCTTTTTTGGGTTTCAGCTTGATAATCATGTCAATTTCTTCCATCGACATGGGGTCGGTAGGCACTTCGGCTGCACCAATGCGGCACACTATTTTTTCCACTTCGGGAAATTTATCTATCAGAATATTCTCCATCTGCGTGGTCAGTTCCACGGTTTTGGAGAGCGAAGTACCGGTTTTGAGCACCGGCTGAATAACAAAATCGCCTTCATCGAGCGTGGGAACAAATTCGCCTCCCATCCTGCCGAAAATAATGAATGCTAAAATCAACGTACTAAATGAAACACCCAAGACCAGCGCTTTGTGATCGCACGACCAGTTCATGACCGGTTTATAAGTACTGAGAAGAAATCTGAAAACTCTTTCTGAAATATTTTTTTTGCCCGGCTCCTGCGGTTTGAGGAACATGGAAGCAGCCACAGGCAGCCACGTGAGGCACAAAAACATGGCTCCGATAATGGCAAAACTGAAAGCCAGCGCCATCGGACGGAACATTTTGCCCTCCACGCCCTGCAACGAAAGTATGGGAATAAATACAATAAGAATAATCACCTGACCGAAAATGGCAGAAGTCATCATTTTTGATGCGCCGTTCAGCGTGATTTTGTCCATCAGCGACTGATGTTCCTCACCCTTCAATGCATTCAGTTTCTCTTTATTGGCGAGCATCCTCACGGCGATAAATTCAACTATAATAACCGCACCGTCGATGATTATTCCGAAGTCAAGCGCTCCCAGGCTCATCAGGTTGGCATCGATGCCGAAAATAAACATCATGGAAAGGGTGAAAAACAACGCCAGCGGTATCATGGAGGCTATTACCAGCGCCGAGCGCAAATTGCCAAGCAGCAACAATACGACCAGAAACACGATGATGCAGCCAAAAATCAGATTTTCAAAAACGGTTAACGTAGTTTTGCCTATCAGCTCGCTCCGCTCCAGAATAGGATTGATATAAATTCCTTCGGGAAGACTTTTCTGTACTTCGGCTACCCTGCTTTTCACTTCGCTGATTACCATTTTGGAGTTGGCATTCTTAAGCATCATGATTTGCCCGAGTACCTTTTCACCTTCGCCATTGGCTGTAATGGCGCCAAACCGGTTGGCATAACCGAAATGCACCGTTGCCACGTCCCGCACAAGGACTGGTACTCCGCCCTGATTTTTGACCACAATTTTTTCAATATCCTCGAGTGATTTCACCTGCCCGTCGCCACGGATAAAGTAACTTTCAGCATTTTTTTCGATGTAAGCACCGCCCGAAATGCTGTTGTTGCTTTCCAACGCATCAAATACTTCCATCAGGCTGATATTCAGCGCTTGCAGGCGTGCAGGATTTACAGCCACTTCATACTGTTTGAGGTAACCGCCCCAGCTGTTGACCTCCACCACCCCGTTTATTCCGGACAACTGCCGTCGCACTATCCAGTCCTGAATTGTCCGCAGATCCATAGCTGTATACCGATCCTCGTAACCGGGTTTTACATCCAGTACATACTGATATATTTCGCCCAAACCGGTGGTAATAGGGCCCATTTCGGGTGTTCCGAACCCTTCGGGGATATTGGCTGAGGCCGATTTGATTTTTTCGGCTATGAGCTGACGCGGCAGGTACGTTCCCATATTTTCACTGAAAACGATGGTTACCACCGACAAGCCGAATTTGGATACAGAGCGGATTTCTTTCACGCCCGGGAGATTGGCCATTTCCAGTTCCACGGGCGCGGTGATAAACTGTTCGATTTCCTGCGTGGAAAGATTACCCGAAGTGGTGATGACCTGTACCTGATTGTTGGTAATATCGGGAACGGCTCCAACCGGAATGTTGAGAATGGCATAAATGCCGAAAGCGGCAATGGTAAGTGTGAAAAGGATGATTATCAGCTTGAATTTCAGACTGAAACCGATTATTTTTTCGAGCATAGACTTGAATTTTAACGTACGAAAATTATTCTTTACCCTAATTCTATTACTCGCAAAGTTAAAAAAATTATTCAGCTAAATGTATTCAGTGGTATCAAAATAAAATATTTAGAATTGTTTTAGATAAAGTTCTGCTTATGAGGTTTATATTAATTCAGTTTTATCTGCAACGAAAATCATTCTTTCAGTGGAAATGGAATTCCAAAACAATATTTTTGCTTCCGAAAGAAATACAATTCCCTACTGATAGCAAAAGAGGCAAATTCCGGTTAGGGAAATGCCTCTTTTTATTTTTAGAAATGCTTGTTGTCTGTTTTATTGCACCATCAGCTGCCTGCGGTAGGTCTGCCCATCCCTGATAACCAGCACATAGTAAAATCCGGGTGATAATCCGCTCAAATCCAGCTGATACTTCTTCTGGTCGGTTTGTACTGTTTTTATCAGACCGAAGGAGTTCCAGAGCTGAATTTGCCAGTAATCAGACTTCGGATTAGTGACAGTTCTTTGGGTGGTTGTGTTCAATAATTTTGTTTCATCCATAGTAATTGTTACAGAGGTGGTAGCGGGATTTGGAGAGAGTGAAAACATGCCTCCGGCTGGTTTATAATCGTCAATGTAGAAATCGGCACAATATGGTTGGGTGGTATAATTTCCATCGTTGGCAGTAGCACACACGGTATAATAACCCGGTGTATAGACTTCCAGTACTTTTAATCGTCCGGCTTTATCTGCGTAACCGGCATCATCCGGATAAGGGAAATCGACTAATGCAGCCGAAGGACCAGTCACTGACCAGGTAGAGGTTATTGACGTGTTTGGATCGTTGGTTGTATTGGCTTCGAGGATATATTCTCCGGGTCTCATGTCCAGCCTTGATTTCCCGATAGAGGCAACAGCCCAGCCAAACAGGATATCTTTGGTCAATGTTATCTGCTGATTTCCAACGGTCACCACTGCCTGTAAAGTGCCATGAGTGCCAATGCCGTCTATTCCATAGTGGTTGGTAAGGATTACAGTGCCGGAATTCTGAACGGAAATTGTAGGAGCTATATACGGTTGAGTTACACTCCATTGAACCGCAGCGCCCGGAGGCAGGTTATCGATGGTGTAGGTGGCCTGGGAGTAGAGGGTAGAGGGACCGGA
>CALMZF010000279.1 GCA_937870645.1 uncultured Paludibacter sp.
AGGTGGATCTGCCGAACCTAACCGCAAAAAAGTGACTGAAATTACCTGGGAACAGGTAAAACAGATTGCTTCGGACAAAATGGTCGATCTGAATTGTTTTGAGTTGGATTCTGCCATGAAAATGGTAGCAGGTACAGCTCGAAGTATGGGTATTGCCGTAAAAGGCGAATTTCCGAATAATAATTAATTAAACTTCAATTATAATGAGTAAACTGACAAAAAACCAAAGGTTAGCTTTAGAAAAAATTGAAGCAGGAAAGGCCTATTCTTTAACAGAAGCCGCCGAACTGGTAAAGGAAATCACCACTACCAAATTCGATGCCTCTGTAGATGTTGACGTGCGATTAGGTGTTGATCCTCGTAAAGCTAACCAAATGGTACGTGGCGTAGTGTCACTCCCAAATGGTACAGGTAAACAAGTAAGGGTTCTTGCATTATGTACTCCCGACCAGGAAGCAGCTGCCACAGAGGCGGGTGCCGACTATGTAGGGTTAGACGAATATATAGACAAGATCAAAGGCGGATGGACCGACGTTGATGTAATTATTACTCAACCGGCTATCATGGGTAAAATAGGAGCTTTGGGACGTGTATTGGGACCCCGCGGTCTGATGCCAAATCCTAAAAGCGGTACTGTGACCACCGATGTTGCGAAAGCAGTGAAAGAAGTAAAACAAGGTAAAATCGACTTTAAAGTTGATAAATATGGTATTGTTCATACTTCAGTAGGAAAAGTTTCATTTACACCTGAACAAATCGCTCAGAATGCAAAGGAATTCATCACCACACTGATTAAGCTGAAACCGACCACCGCTAAAGGGACGTATGTAAAGAGCATTTATCTTTCGAGCACGATGAGTGCAGGTATAAAAATTGACCCTAAAACGGTAGAAGATTAATAATCAAGGTTATGAAAAAGGAAGATAAAAGCAATATCATCAAACAATTAGAGTCAACTATAGGTGAATATGCACACTTCTATTTGGCTGATATCGGCGGCTTGAATGCAGCCCAGACCAGCAATCTAAGAAGAATTTGCTACACACAGGAAATCAAACTCCTGGTGGTAAAAAACACCCTGCTAAGAAAAGCTCTTGAAACATCTGATGTGGATTTTAGTGAATTATTTGGTTCTCTCAAGGGAGAAACTTCTTTAATGTTGTCGAACACGGCTAATGCACCTGCTAAAGTAATTGAAGACTTCAGCAAGAAAAACAAAGCAAAAAAACCGTTGTTGAAAGCAGCATATGTAGAAGAAAGTTTCTATATCGGAGAAAATCACCTCGATGCACTTGTACACATCAAGAGTAAATACGAACTTATCGGTGATGTTATCGCATTGCTGCAGTCGCCGGCTAAGAACGTTGTGTCCGCACTCCAGTCAGGAGGTAATACTATTCACGGCGTGTTGAAAACACTCGGTGAAAGACAATAAGATATATAAAACAAAAAATAAAATCATAAAACAAAAAATAAAATGGCAGATTTGAAAGCTTTTGCAGAACAATTGGTTAACTTAACAGTTAAAGAAGTTAATGAGTTAGCCCAAATTTTGAAAGACGAATATGGTATTGAACCAGCAGCTGCTGCAGTTGCAGTTGCCGCAGGTCCTGCTGCCGCAGGTCCGGTAGTTGAAGAAAAAACAGCATTTGATGTTGTTTTGAAAGCAGCCGGCGCTAATAAATTAGCTATCGTTAAATTAGTAAAAGAACTTACCGGTCTTGGCTTGAAAGAAGCTAAAGATTTAGTAGATGCAGCTCCTTCAGCAATCAAAGAAGGCGTTACTAAAGACGAAGCTGAAGCCCTCAAAAAATCACTTGAAGAAGGCGGAGCTGAAGTTGAACTTAAATAAAAATCCCTGATTATCAGGTCTTTGGTTTAGTTTCCCTCGTTATGAGGGATTCTAAACCTTTTTCTGTCTATACAAAATATTCAGTTCTTCGCACTAAACAAACATAACCTCTTTGACAATGTCTTCAAATAATAATCAAAGAATAAATTTTGCTTCCATCAAAAATCAAATGGATTATCCTGATTTTCTGGAAGTACAATTAAAATCTTTCCAGGACTTTTTTCAAATGGACACGGCGCCCGAAAAAAGAAAAACCGAAGGTTTATATAAAGTTTTTAACGAAAACTTCCCCATTGCCGATACACGTAATAATTTCGTATTAGAGTTTCTCGATTATTTTATTGATCCACCCCGTTATTCCATTGAAGAATGTTTCGAGCGTGGATTGACCTATAGTGTCCCTCTCAAGGCTAAACTGAAACTCTACTGTACCGATCCCGAACACGAAGATTTTGATACAGTAATTCAGGATGTATATCTCGGACCTATACCATATATGACTCCCAAAGGCACATTTGTTATCAACGGTGCCGAACGTGTTATTGTATCGCAGCTCCATCGGTCACCAGGTGTGTTCTTTGGGCAGAGCATGCATGCCAATGGCACTAAACTTTATTCTGCCAGGATTATTCCATTCAGAGGTTCATGGATTGAGTTTGCAACTGACATCAACAATGTGATGTATGCATACATCGACAGAAAGAAGAAACTACCGGTAACCACACTCTTACGCGCTATCGGTTTTGAAAGCGATAAGGACATTCTGGAAATTTTTAATCTGGCTGAAGAGGTTAAGGTTAACAAGACAAACCTTAAAAAAGTACTGGGAAAAAAACTTGCTGCACGTGTACTGCATACCTGGAACGAAGACTTTGTGGATGAAGATACCGGAGAGGTAGTTACTATTGAACGAAATAAAGTGATTATTGACCGCGAAACCATTCTGGAGAACAGTCATATCGAAGAAATTATTGAATCGGGTACACAGACAGTACTCATTCACAAAGATGATGCTAATCAGACTGATTATGCCATCATTTACAATACATTGCAAAAAGATCCGAGCAATTCGGAAAAAGAAGCCGTGCTGTATATTTATCGACAGTTACGGAATGCCGAACCGGCCGATGACTCCTCTGCAAGAGAAGTAATTAATAATTTGTTTTTCTCTGAAAAACGCTACGACCTCGGTGATGTTGGCCGTTTTCGTATTAATCGCAAATTAAATTTATCTACCAATTCAGATATTAAAGTATTAACCAAGGAAGATATTATTGAAATTATCAAGTACCTGGTTGAACTTATCAATTCCAAAGCTGAAGTTGATGATATTGACCACTTAAGTAACCGCCGTGTACGAACAGTAGGCGAACAACTTCACAACCAGTTTGGTGTGGGATTGGCACGTATGGCCCGTACCATTCGCGAACGCATGAATGTGCGTGACAACGAGGTGTTTACTCCCATTGATCTTATCAATGCCAAGAGCATCTCCTCGGTGATAAATTCATTCTTTGGAACGAATGCTCTCTCACAATTCATGGATCAACAAAATCCGTTGGCTGAGATTACCCACAAACGCCGCTTGTCGGCTCTCGGGCCAGGCGGTTTGTCGCGTGAACGTGCCGGATTTGAGGTTCGTGACGTACATTATACACACTACGGACGTCTTTGTCCTATCGAAACTCCCGAAGGTCCGAATATCGGTCTTATCTCATCACTTTGCATTTATGCGAAGATTAATGAATTAGGATTTATATCCACACCCTATCGCACGGTTACAAATTCGATTGTGGATTTGTCGCCTGAAGGAATTAAATATTACACTGCCGAAGAAGAAGAAGACCTGGTGGTAGCTCAGGGTAATGCTCCGCTCAATGATGATGGCAGTTTTATACGCAAAGTGGTAAAAACCCGTCTCGAAGCTGATTTCCCGGTTGTTCCACCATCGGATGTTAATCTGATGGATGTAGCTCCCTCGCAGATAGCTTCTATTGCTGCTGCGCTTATTCCGTTTCTTGAACATGATGATGCCAACCGTGCACTGATGGGCTCAAACATGATGCGTCAGGCAGTTCCGCTACTTCGTTGCGATGCTCCGATTGTGGGTACAGGTATCGAAGGTCAGTTGATCCGCGACTCGCGTACGCAGATTACCGCTGAAGGTGAAGGTGAAGTTGAATTTGTTGATGCCAACACCATTAAAGTACGGTATAACCGCTCCGAAGAAGAAGAATTTGTAAGCTTTGATACAGCTGTTAAGACTTACGAATTGCCAAAATTCCTGAAAACGAACCAGAATACGACCATTGATTTACGTCCAATTGTTACGAAAGGTCAGAAAGTGACTGCCGGACAGATAATGACCGAAGGATACTCTACCCATAACGGTGAACTGGCCCTGGGCAAAAACCTGAAAGTGGCATTCATGCCCTGGAAGGGTTACAACTTCGAAGATGCTATTGTAATCAACGAACGGGTGGTGCGTGAGGATATTTTCACTTCCATACACGTGGTGGAGCAATTGCTCGAAGTGCGTGAGACAAAACGCGGTATCGAAGAATTTACCTCTGATATACCAAATGTGAGCGAAGAAGCTACGAAAGATCTTGATGAAAATGGTATTATCCGCATCGGAGCACGTATTGAACCCGGTGATATAATTATTGGTAAGATCACTCCAAAAGGAGAATCGGATCCTTCACCCGAAGAAAAACTGCTCCGTGCAATCTTTGGTGATAAAGCCGGTGATGTGAAAGATGCATCGCTGAAAGCCACTCCTTCACTTTCGGGTGTTGTAATCGATAAACGATTATTCTCAAAAGCACAAAAGAACCGTAAATCGAAACTGGCCGATAAAGCTGTGTTGCCTAAACTGGATGAGGAATTTGAAGCTCAATCAGCATCGCTCAAGGAACGGTTGATTGAAAAACTGTTGATAATCATTGAAGATAAAACCTCGGCTGGAGTAAAAGACTATCTGGGTGCTGATATAATTACACGCGGCAGTAAGTTTACAGCCGAACGGCTGCGGGAAGTAGATTATACTACAGTGCAGCTTGGTAAATGGACTACTGACAGTCATAAAAATGACCTCATCCGTCTGTTGATACTGAATTATTTACATAAATACAAAGAATTAGACGCTCAGATCAAACGTCAGAAGTTCAATATCACCATCGGTGACGAACTTCCCAACGGTATTGTTCAGCTGGCTAAAGTATATATTGCCAAAAAACGTAAAATACGTGTGGGTGATAAAATGGCCGGTCGTCACGGGAATAAAGGTATTGTTTCAAAAATTGTTCGCCAGGAAGATATGCCGTTCCTTGAAGACGGAACACCGGTAGACATTGTTTTGAACCCACTGGGTGTACCTTCTCGTATGAACCTTGGACAGATATTCGAAACTGTTTTAGGCTGGGCTGGTAAAGAATTGGGTGTACGCTTTGCAACTCCGATTTTTGATGGTGCTTCGCTCGATGACCTGGATCAATGGTGTGACAAAGCCGGTGTTCCGCGTTATGGTAAAACTTATCTCTATGACGGTGGAACCGGAGAACGTTTCGACCAGACAGCCACAGTAGGTATCATTTATATGCTTAAACTGGGCCACATGGTAGAAGATAAAATGCATGCCCGTTCCATCGGTCCGTACTCACTCATCACCCAACAACCACTCGGAGGTAAAGCTCAGTTTGGGGGTCAGCGTTTTGGTGAAATGGAGGTTTGGGCACTTGAAGCTTTTGGTGCATCACATATACTTCAGGAAATACTTACCGTGAAGTCTGATGATGTGATGGGTCGTGCACGTACATACGAAGCAATAGTAAAAGGTGATCCGATGCCAGCTCCGGGAATACCGGAATCTCTGAACGTGTTGTTACACGAATTGAGAGGTCTTGGATTAAGCATCAACCTGGAATAAAGCAGAAAAGCCCCCTAATTTTCTCCTGACCGGGATAAAAAATTATGGGAAAATCAATTTAGAGAACTTTTTCACTCACGTGGAAAATGTAAAATGTAAATAAATTAATTGTCAAGAAACATGGCTTTCAAAAACGATAATAAAACAAAGAGTAGTTTTAATAAAATCTCAATCGGGCTGGCCTCGCCGGAAGAAATTCTGCGACTTTCGAGCGGCGAAGTGCTGAAACCTGAAACTATTAATTACCGTACCTATAAACCAGAGCGCGACGGATTGTTCTGCGAGCGGATTTTCGGTCCTACCAAGGATTTCGAGTGTCACTGCGGTAAATACAAACGTATCCGTTACCGCGGTATAGTTTGCGACCGCTGCGGGGTGGAAGTAACCGAAAAGAAGGTACGTCGTGAGCGTATGGGACATATCCAGCTGGTTGTGCCCGTGGCACATATCTGGTTCTTCCGCTCACTGCCCAATAAAATCGGTTATTTGCTGGGAATGCCTACCAAAAAACTGGATGCAATCATCTATTACGAAAAATATGTGATTATTCAGGCCGGTATTCTCGATAACGGTGAAAATATTACCAATAACGAATTGCTCACAGAAGAGGAATACCTGAACCTGCTGGATTCACTCCCACGCGACAATCAGCTCCTGGAAGATACCGACCCCAATAAATTCATCGCAAAGATGGGTGCAGAAGCAATCTATGATTTGCTGACAAGACTTGATCTGGATACACTTTCTTACGATCTGCGCAACAAAGCCAATACCGATACCTCTCAACAACGCAAAACCGAAGCGCTTAAACGACTGCAGATTGTAGAATCGTTCCGTGCCTCGAAAACTAGAAATAAGGCGGAATGGATGATTATGAAAATCGTTCCGGTTATTCCACCCGAATTGCGTCCGTTGGTTCCACTGGATGGAGGACGTTTTGCAACTTCCGACCTCAATGATTTGTACCGCAGGGTGATTATACGTAACAACCGACTGAAACGACTGATTGAGATCAAAGCACCGGAAGTGATTCTGCGCAATGAAAAACGTATGCTTCAGGAAGCGGTGGATTCTTTATTTGACAATTCACGCAAATCGAGTGCCGTAAAAACAGATGCCAATCGTCCGTTAAAATCTCTCTCCGACAGTTTGAAAGGTAAACAGGGACGTTTCCGTCAGAACCTGCTCGGTAAACGTGTGGATTATTCGGCACGTTCGGTAATTGTGGTAGGACCCGAATTGAAAATGCACGAGTGCGGTTTGCCAAAGGATATGGCAGCTGAACTGTATAAGCCATTTGTAATTCGTAAACTGATAGAACGCGGAATTGTAAAAACGGTAAAATCGGCCAAAAAGATTATTGACCGCAAAGACCCTGTAATCTGGGATATTCTGGAATACGTAATGAAAGGACATCCTGTATTGCTAAACCGTGCCCCTACATTGCACCGTTTGGGTATTCAGGCTTTCCAGCCCAAAATGATAGAAGGAAAAGCCATACAACTTCACCCGCTTGCCTGTACTGCTTTCAATGCTGACTTTGACGGTGACCAGATGGCTGTGCATTTGCCACTTGGAAATGAAGCTGTACTGGAAGCCCAAATGTTGATGCTCGCTTCTCACAATATACTCAATCCTTCAAATGGTGCACCTATTACCGTACCATCACAGGACATGGTGCTTGGTTTGTATTACATTACCAAACCACGGCCGGGTTCCAAGGGCGAAGGACTGATATTCTATTCGCCCGAAGAAGCCGAAATTGCTTACAATGAAGGCGTAGTATTACTTCATTCGCTTATCAAAGTGAGAACTAAAGATCTCGACGAAAATGGAGAATTAACCGTTCGTTTGATAGAAACTACTGTGGGACGTATTCTTTTCAATAAGCACGTACCTGAAGAAATGGGATTCATCAACGAACTGTTATCCAAAAAATCGTTGCGTGATATCATCGGACGCGTGATTGATACCTGCGGGGTTGCACGTACTGCACTTTTCCTTGACGATATCAAAGACCTTGGTTATTATATGGCCTTCCGCGGAGGTTTGTCCTTTAACCTGAGCGACGTTATTATTCCAAAAGAAAAAGAAACGCTCGTACAGGAAGGAAATGCTGAAGTGGAAGAAATTATGAATAACTACAACCTGGGTTTCATTACACCGCGTGAACGTTATAACCAGATCATTGATACCTGGACACACGTGAATACCAAATTGTCAAATGTTTTGATCAAACAACTGGCCGAAGACCGTCAGGGCTTTAACTCCATGTATATGATGCTTGACTCTGGTGCCCGTGGTTCGAAGGAACAAATTCGTCAGCTGGCCGGTATGCGTGGTCTGATGGCTAAACCCCAGAAATCGGGTGCTGAAGGAGGACAGATTATTGAAAATCCAATTTTGTCGAACTTTAAAGAGGGACTATCGGTACTCGAATACTTTATATCCACTCACGGTGCCCGTAAAGGGTTGGCCGATACAGCTCTTAAAACGGCTGATGCCGGTTATCTGACCCGTCGATTGGTGGATGTTTCACAGGATGTAATCATCAACGAAGAAGACTGTGGAACATTACGCGGACTGGTTGCTACCGAAATAAAAAATAACGAAGATGTAATTTCGTCGCTCTACGAACGGATTTTGGGACGTGTGTCCGTACATGATATTTACCACCCGTTGACAGGTGAATTGCTGGTAACTTCGGGTGAACAGATTGTAGAAGTTGCTGCCCGTAAAATTCAGGATTCCCCGATTGAACGTGTAGAAATACGCTCAGTACTGACTTGTGAATCCAAAAAAGGTGTTTGTGCCAAATGTTATGGTCGCAATCTGGCTACCGGCAAAATGGTATGCCAGGGAGAAGCAGTAGGCGTTATTGCCGCTCAGTCCATTGGTGAGCCGGGTACGCAGCTTACACTTCGTACATTCCACGTCGGTGGTATTGCATCCAACATAGCAGCCGAATCCAAAATAATCCTGCGTTACGATGGTCGCCTGGAATTTGATGAACTTCGTACTGTAGATGCTGTCGATGAAGAAGGCAAACCCTGTCGTGTGGTAGTTAGCCGTTTGACCGAATTGCGTGTTGTGGATCCGAATACAGGAATTATCCTCACCACTCAGAATGTTCCTTACGGTTCCACACTGTATGCCAAACATGGCGATTTGGGTAAGAAAGGTCAGTTCATCTGTAGCTGGGACCCATTCAATGCTGTAATCATTGCCGAAACAGAAGGTAAGATCGAATTCGAAGATGTGATTGAAAATGTTACCTATAAAACAGAAGTAGATGATGCTACCGGACTTCGCGAAAAGATTATCATTGAAGCAAAAGATAAGACGAAAGTACCGACTGCTAATATTGTTGATGTAGAAGGTAATATCCGAAATTACAACTTACCGGTAGGCGCTCACCTGGTGCTTGACGATGGTAGTACCATCAAAGCTGGTCAGATGCTTGTTAAAATTCCCCGCGCTATTGGTAAAGCTGGTGATATCACCGGTGGTCTTCCGCGTGTAACCGAATTGTTCGAAGCCCGTAATCCTTCCAATCCTTCGGTTGTAGCTGAAATTGACGGTGAAATCAACTTTGGAAAAATCAAACGTGGTAACCGCGAAGTATCAGTAACATCCAAAACCGGCGAAGTGAAGAAATATCTTATTCCGCTCTCAAAACAGATACTTGTTCAGGAAAATGACTTTGTTCGTGCCGGTACACCGCTATCTGACGGAGCCATTACTCCTGCCGACATTTTGGCTATCAAAGGGCCGACTGCCGTTCAGGATTATATTGTGAATGAAGTACAGGATGTTTATCGTCTGCAAGGTGTGAAAATTAATGACAAGCACTTTGAAGTTATTGTTCGTCAGATGATGCGCAAAGTATTGATCGAAGATCAGGGTGATACACGCTTCCTCGAAAAACAGGTGGTTGATAAACACGAATTCATGGAAGAAAATGATCGTATTTGGGGTAAAAAAGTAATCCTGGATCCAGGTGATTCAGAAAGCCTGAAGGCCGGACAAATTATTACCGCCCGTAAACTGAGGGATGAAAACAGTGTATTGAAACGCAAGGACCTTAAACTGGTTCTAACCCGCGACGCGGTAGCTGCCACATCCAGTCAGGTACTTCAGGGTATCACCCGTGCAGCACTTCAAACGAACAGTTTCATGTCGGCCGCTTCATTCCAGGAAACAACCAAAGTACTGAATGACGCAGCTATCAACGGAAAAATCGATAAGCTCGAAGGGTTGAAAGAAAACGTGATTTGTGGTCATCTGATACCTGCCGGAACCGGTCTGCGTGAATACGAAAAAATCATTGTAGGTTCGCGTGACGAATACGAAAAGATGATGGATGCACGCAAAAACGTGCTGGATATCAGCCAGGATGAAGATGTGGAAACAGAATAGTCCTCCGGACATTTAATAAAAGTAAAGGTACACTCGCAAGATTGTACCTTTATTTATTTTTACAAGATAAAAGGGGAATATTGACCTTTGCAAAGCAAAAGTAATTCACAACTGGTATTCCAGCGAAATTCGCAGACAGACAAAAGTCTTTATAAAACATCATATTTCAGGTTGTTGGTATTGATCGTTGAACCGTTGCTATTTTATTTCCGATATATTTGCTTAATCTAAAAAATAATCTTACTTTAGTGGAACGTTTTAAGAATTTGTATTTATCAGTAAATCATAAATATATGGAAAATAATTATTGTGTAATCATGGCCGGTGGGCTTGGTTCACGTTTTTGGCCCTTCAGCCGTAATGATAAACCCAAACAATTCCTTGATTTCTTTGGTACTGGGCGTTCATTGATACAAATGACCTACGATCGGTTCAGGGCAATTGTGCCTGCAGCCAATATTTTAATTGTATCCAATGTGATTTACAAGGAATTGATTTTGGAGCAGTTGCCAGAAATTAAACCCGAACAGGTACTTTTAGAACCAGCCCGAAGAAATACAGCACCCTGTATAGCTTATGCAATTCAGCGGATTAAGGCAATTACAGATAAAGCAAATATTATCGTAGCTCCATCTGACCACCTCATTACAAAAGAAGCCGAATTTCTTGAAACAATAAAAACGGGATTGGATTTTGTGGATAAAAACGACAGTCTCCTCACTTTGGGAATTAAACCCAGCCGTCCCGAAACAGGTTATGGATATATTCAGGTGGATGAGGGCTCAACAAATCCACGAAAAGTGAAAACCTTTACTGAAAAACCCAATGCCGAACTGGCTCAGATTTTTTTCGAAACCGGAGAATTTTTCTGGAACTCGGGCATCTTTCTTTGGAATTTGCAGGCCATTGACAACGCATTCAGAACTTATCTCCCCGATGTTGCCGCTAAATTTAACGAAGGAAAAAATTACTATAACACAGATAAAGAGCAGGATTATATCAACGAAATGTACCCTTCCTGTCCCAATATCTCCATCGATTATGGAATCATGGAAAAAGCAGAGCGTGTACATGTGCTCTGTGCCGATTTCGGATGGTCGGACCTCGGAACCTGGGGTTCGCTTTATGATCAATCGGCAAAAGATGAAAAAAATAATGTGACGCTGAAATGTGAAGCTATATTTTACGAAAGCGAAGACAATATTGTAGCTCTTCCAAGTGGAAAACTAGCCGTGATACATGATCTGAACGGATATATTGTGGCTGAATCGGACAATGTACTGCTGGTGTGTAAAAAGTCAGATGAGCAACGCATACGCCAGTTTGTAAACGACTCTAATGTGAAATATAACGGAAAATACTCCTAAATAAGCTGTTTTTGGATATCACTAAGCAGAATTGCTACAACCTGTGTCTTTGGTTGAGAGTAATAGATGCAATACAAAAATGCTTTTCACAAGAAAAAGTTATAAGTTCCAATCAATAAAAAATAGCAAGTAGTCATCTCTTTATCTCATAAGAATTGCTGTGCTTGACCAAATTTAGAAATGTCGGATATCATCCATTTATTACCCGATTCGGTTGCCAATCAGATTGCTGCCGGAGAAGTGATCCAGCGACCAGCATCTGTAATCAAGGAGCTGGTCGAAAATAGCATTGATGCCGGTGCTAAAAATATTCAAGTGCTGATAAAAGACGGTGGTAGTACACTCATTCAGGTGATAGACGATGGAGTGGGGATGAGCGAAACCGATGCCCGTATGTCCTTTGAGCGTCACGCAACATCAAAAATCAAAGATGCGGCAGATTTATTTTCACTTCACACCATGGGGTTTAGGGGCGAAGCCCTGGCATCGATAGCGGCTGTGGCTCAGGTAGAACTGCGAACCCGCAGGGAAAACGAAGAATTGGGAACATTGATTGAAATAGCCGGAACGCGGGTTTTTCGTCAGGAAACAGTGCAATGTGACAAGGGAACCAATATAGCCGTTAAAAGTCTGTTTTTCAATGTGCCTGCTCGTCGTCGCTTTCTGAAGTCACCCTCAACCGAGATGACCCATATCCGTAATGAATTTTACCGCATAGTACTCGTTCATCCGGATATCAGTTTCTTCCTGTATGACAATGATACTGAGATGATGACTCTGCCCGCAACATCCTTGAAAGCAAGAATTGAACATGTCTTCATTGGGGCGTACCGGAAGAAAATGGATCAACAGTTGCTGCCCATTGAAGCCAAAACAAGTTTGCTGACCATCACCGGTTTTGTTGGCCGACCGGAATTTGCCCAGAAAATAGCCAATCAATATTTTTTTGTGAATGGTCGCTATATGCGCCATCCATATTTTCATAAAGCCGTAATGGTGGCATACAGTCAGCTGATAAAGCCTGCCGACAATCCGAATTATTTCATTTATTTCGACATTGACACACAATCCATCGACGTGAATGTGCATCCGTCGAAAACGGAAATTAAGTTCGAAAACGAGCAGGCCATCTGGTCTATACTCCTTGCTTCTGTGAAGGAATCGCTGGGCAAATTTCAGGTGATGCCTCCCCTTGATTTTGATCAGGATGGTTTGCCCGATATACCTGTAATTGACTCAAGTACCGAAATACAGGTTCCAAAAACGAATTTTGACCCGGGTTACAATCCCTTTGGAGCTACTACCAGACCAAAACGCCCCACACTCGACTGGGAGCAATTGTATGGTGATTTCAGTAAGCCAAACCGGCAGCCCGGTTTTCAGAATGCTCCAACTGATTCCGAAGCCGGTTTTCCGGCACCTTTACAACCTGAACAGCAGCAGGAACTGGATATCCCGGATACAAGCACCGATTTTTTTCAGTTTAAAAATAAATATATCCTCACCACTGTGAAGTCGGGATTGATGCTCATTGATCAACACAGAGCGCACTTCAGGATACTCTTCGACCGGTTTATACAGAAATCGGGACCTCAAAAGGGAATTACACAACAAGTTTTATTCCCCGAAATTCTGGAAGTTGAGAGAGATGATCTTCACATTGTGGAGCAAATCTTACCGGACCTGCGATGGGTGGGATTCGATATTGAACCCATCGGTAAAAGCGAATTTGCCATAAACGGTATTCCTTCCGAGATTGAAATGACTTCGACATTGCCATTGCTCAAAGATCTGATAGCTGCAGTACGAGAAACAGAAATCTCGGTCAAGGAGACTATCCGTGAAAAAATTGCGGTTCATCTTTCGCGACAAACCGCTATTCAGTATGGTCAGTCACTTACAGGAGCGGAGATGAAAGAGCTATTCGAGAGTTTGTTTGCCTGCGAGAATCATCAATATACGCCCGATGGTCAGATGATAGTGACGATGATGAAGTATGAGGAGATAGAGAATAAATTCAAATAAAAAAAATGCGATGAAGGAATTCACCGCATTTTTTATATAATTCCATCCATCAGATTAATCTTCCTTCACCTGTGGCATGATCAGTTTATAACCCTTACCATGAATATTGATAATAGCTACGTTCTGGTCGTCTTTCAGCAGTTTGCGTAATTTTGTGATATACACATCCATGCTGCGGGCATTGAAGTAATTGTCATCAACCCAGATGGTTTTCAGTGCAAAGTTGCGTTCCAGGATATTGTTGGCATTAGCAGCCAGCAGGTTGAGCAGTTCCGATTCCTTGGTTGTAAGTTTCTTGATTTCGCCTTCGAATATCAGAGTTTGTTTCTGAGCGTCAAAGGTGAAACCGCCGATTTGGTAGGTAACCACATCTTTCGATTTTTTACCACGTACGCGGCGTAATATGGATTCGATCCGATAGAGCAATTCTTCCATGCTGAATGGCTTTGACAAATAATCGTCAGCACCAAGCTTGAAGCCCTGCAGAATGTCTTCCTTCATTGATTTGGCGGTGAGGAAAATGATAGGCACTTCAGAATTAATGGCTCTGATATCGGCAGCGAGAGCAAAACCATCTTTTTTTGGCATCATTACATCCAATACACACAGGTCGAATTTATTGCGGCTAAAAGATTTATAACCTGCTTCGCCATCAGGTTGTAAATCGCAGTAGTAACCCTTTGTTTGAAGGTACTCTCTGAGAAGCATGCCAAGATTTTCATCATCTTCGCACAGTAAAATTCTTACTTTTTCGTCATTCATAGTTGTTTTTTTTTAGTGTTGGTATAATTATCGTAAATTTTGTTCCTAAACCGGGTTCGCTTTCTACTTTTATGATACCATTGTGGTCATTGACCATTTTTTTTACATATGCAAGCCCAAGTCCAAATCCTTTCACGTTGTGTAGGTTACCGGTCGAAACGCGGTAAAATTTTTCAAATATTCGCTTCAAATCCTCTTTTTTCATTCCTATACCGTTGTCCTCCACGCTGATCAGCAGGTTGTCTTTTTCGTTCCAGGTTTCCAGATTGAGTATCAGCGGCTTATCGCTGTATTTGAGAGCGTTGTCCATCAAATTGAAGATTACATTGGTGAAATGTATTTCATCAACCAATGCCATATCCTGTTTTGCCTTCAGATTTGAATTTATCTTTCCACCTTTACTCGTTACTTTGAGTGAGAAACTGCCAATTATATCTTTTATCAGGTTATTGATGTGAATTTCTGTAAATTTCAGAGTCGATTTCTCTTTTTCGAACATCGACATTTGAAGTACTTTTTCTACCTGCAAACTCAGTCGTTTTGTTTCATCGCGTATTACGTTCGAAACGTGTTTCATCATGTCCGGATTTTTGGCTACTCCGGGGTCCTGCAGCATTTGCGATGCAAGTGATATGGTCGAAATCGGCGTTTTAAACTCATGCGTCATATTATTAACGAAATCGTTCTTCATGTTGTTCAACTGTTTCTGTCTGAAAATGATAAAGATAGTCAGTACAAAGATGACAAACGTGAGCAGTATTACACCAATAGAGGGTAACAGCAGGTTTAATGATTCGTAAATAAAACTTTGTTTCGTAGGGAAAACAACCTGTATGTATGCTTTGCGAGAGCTATCTTCGTGTGGAAACAATTCCTGTACGTAGATATCTGTATTTGGTTTTCCTTTTGTGTTTATCGTTTTATTACACTGATAAATAACCTTGTTTCTTTGATCGGCTATGGTGTAATAAAAAGGCAAATCCACATTGTTGCTTTTCAGATATGTTTCAAGTGTTTCGTTGAGGTCTGTATAATCAACGCGCTCGCTGATCTCTTTATTCTCATTTTCACGCAACCACCGGAATACCGCCTGATCCAACACTGTTTTCGACCGCGAAAAATTCAACTGAAATCGTTGTTGAAGGTATTTTGAGGTTTGTTCAATGCTCGCTTTACCATGCCCTGTCGATAAGCGGATGCGCGGACTTACTGCCGATGTGCTTTTCCAGTTTGTATTGAGCGTATCTTTCTGTTTGTTTACACCAAAGTTGCCGGTTTTATTCTCCGTTTGAATGTAATCGTTTTCATCCAGTGTCTGTGCCAGGTATTCCAGTGCTTCGTTCTCTTCAAGTATATTCGCTGTCTGTATCAGGCTTCGTTTCACTGCGTCATCAAATTGCTTTTCAGCCATTTCGGATGTTGCTTTCAGAAACCTCGCCTGGAGTAGAATTAGTGCGCCAAATGTGATGGCCATCAATATTATTAATATCCAGATATTGCTTTTTTTCATCAAGTTACAAAGTTAAGTTAAATTCAAGTGTTAAATTAACATTTAACAAAATTTAACTCGTGAGAAAAGATAGCTAAAAATGAAGTCAATGTAATTTTTCTTTTCTGTGAATTTTTGAAATTTATAACATTATATCTTTACAAAGAAAAAACATTTAAAACCGTTTTTTGTTTAACATTTGACTGATTTTTATTAATTTATTCCAATAAATTCCCAATAAAATTGTAAAATTGGTAAATTTGCCAATAAACAAAAGTATAATGGCTAATCGATATAAATGGATTTCGTTATTTGCCACCAATTTTTTAGGCGTTTTTAATGATAATTTCCTGAAAAATTCGATAATATTCATTTCTGTTTCCTGGCTTTTGCCTTCCTGGCTTTCGCAGTCGCAGCTTATTTCGGTGGTTGCCTCGGCGCTCGTAGTTCCTTACCTGCTTTTTTCTCCCATTGGCGGTCGGTTGGCGGTGCGCTATTCCAAGCTGAAAATTTTCCGCATACTCAAGCTTGTAGAGATACCCATCATGTTGCTGGCCTGTGTGGCTTTTTATTATCAGTGGGTCATTGTGGCTGTATTGTCAGTTTTTGCCCTTGGCACTCAAAGTTGCCTGTATTCCCCTTCCAAATACAGTTTGATACGCGATATTGGTGGCGAAGAGGGAGCATCGTACGGCAGTGGCATGTTCGAGACCATGGCTTTTATGGGTATTTTACTCGGTACTTTTGTTGCATCGGTGGTATCCGATCATTATTCCCTCGGGTTGTTTGGCTTGATAGCACTGGGTGTGGCTGTGCTCGGTTATTATAGTTCCAAAACGATCCGGGCTGTGGAATTGCCCGAAGAGCAATCTCAATCTTCCATCGTCAATCCAATTTTATTTGTAATGGCCAATTACCGCTATGCCCGCAACTACCGGCTGGTCAACAGTGCCGTATTTGGCTCGTCGGCATTTTGGCTTATTGCTAATATGGTGCAAATGAATATCATCATTCACTGCAAAGGTCATTATCAGACTTCGAATTCGATGACCGGCGTGGTCATGGCCTGCGCAGCTGTAGGTATAGCTATCGGAACAGGCATTACCGGAAAA
>CALMZF010000280.1 GCA_937870645.1 uncultured Paludibacter sp.
GGAAAACCCGTTACGAAGTAACGAAGTTGTTCTTCGATTTGCTGCAGAGAAATTCCCTTTTTCTGCAGAATTTGTTCATCATTTGGCTGAAGCATAGTTTTTAGTATTGATTAGGATTAACAGGTTTCATATCTAATTGCCGAGTTGTGTCTTTATCTGTTTAATTTCCCCGGCTCTTTTTTCGAGCTCTTTTTTGTATGCCAACAATTCTTCAATTTCGTAGATGGTGTTGTATGAATTGAAAACCTGCAATTGAGGATAGGCATTGATGGCTGAATTGCAATATTTGATGGCATTGTCGAGGTCACCCAGAATTTCGTAAGCAATAGCAATATTGTTATTTGCTTTAAATTTTAGTGATGAACTTCCGGGTTTATCAGCCACTTTTTTCCAAAGCAGGATGGCTGCCTGCCAGTTGCGGGTCACTACCGAATCCATTGCCTGACGCATGTACTTATTGCGTGGATTATAGAAGTAGCGGTCTTCTTTTTCCCAGCGGGGTATGAGGCGGTCGGCTACATTGAGCCCCGTAAGCAGCGATGCATCCACCAGGGCATCGTAACGGGCAGGAAGTTCATTGGCAGCTTTACTTCGAATGGCATTACTGCTCTGCCAGGTAAAACTATCAGTAAAGTGTGTGTAAGTCATTGGTTTGTCGGTAGGATACTGGATAGACCAGTCTGTTCGTATTTTCACATCCAGATAGTTGTGAAAGCCAAATTCATTTTCGTAGGTAAATTCCGTAATTTTATCGGCATAAATCAATCGGTTGAGTGCCAGAACGGCATCGGCATGATATACGGCACACAAACTTTTAACCACTTCAGGTGTCAGCGGTGTGATTTTGGCATAATCGCCGGAGAGGTTCAGGCGGTTATGAGCCTGATATACATTTCTGAAAAATCCTTTCTCCTCCAGGTTTTCGCGAAGACTTGCCGTACAGAATATGGAAGCACTATCAAACTGAAGTTCTATCTGTGATTCGTTCGAATTTAATTTTTCCAGATAATGTCCAACAGTTGCCGGTTGTGGCACTGAATTGTCCACTATCAGTATATTATTTACTTCCGGTGCAAAGGAAACCTGCGCCGGGCGAAGTATGTCCAGCGTAGTGTACATGCGGGTGCTGGCACAGGAAGTTATCAGAAAAATCAATCCTAATGCCGGGAATATTTTAGTAACAACAGACTTCATGCTTTGGGTGTTTTTTTGGGGAAAAAGGTTCAACTAAAAAACCTGTTTTGAAACCAACTTGTTTACTGCAAAGTTAAATATTTATTGATAAATTATCATAAGCCAGGTGAATATTTTCGGGCAATTCACGGCTGACTTCATCATGCAAACCCAGGTGATGACTTATATGCGAGAAATAGGTATTTTCGGCATTCACCTTCCTGGCTATATGGATAGCTTCCGACAGCGAGATGTGCGAAATATGTTCTTCTTTTCGAAGTGCATTGATAACCAACACCTTTAGACCCCGTAATTTTTCTAATTCCGCATCGGTTATTGTTTTCACATCGGTCAGGTAGGCTATCTCACCAATCCGAAAGCCCAACACAGGAAGGCGTGCATGCATGGCACGGATGGGAATGATTTCCACTCCCTGAATTTGAAAGGGATCAGTGGTTATTCTGTGTAAATTCATTTTTGGTACACCGGGATAAATTTTTGCTCCGAAACAGTATGGCATATTACGTTCGATAGCTTCCAGCACATTGGCTTCGGCATATATATTTGTTTCACCGAGCGGGCGCACGTCATCCAGTCCTCCCACGTGGTCGTAATGCTCGTGAGTGAGCAGAATGCCCGTGACGTGGAAAATATGGTTGGTGATCAACTGCTGACGCAAGTCAGGTCCGGCATCAATGAGAAATCGCTTATCGTCAACTGTAATAAGTGCGGAATTGCGGAGACGCTTGTCCTTTGGGTTATCCGACCGGCAGACGGGGCATTTACAGCCAAGCTGTGGAACGCCGGTGGAAGTTCCGGTGCCCAGGAAAGTGATAG
>CALMZF010000281.1 GCA_937870645.1 uncultured Paludibacter sp.
CGCGATACGAGCTACACATTATACAGCGCAGCAGTCAAACTCAGGAAAAATTATCCCGATGCAAGATTGGTAATCCCTTCCGTTCCACCGGGTATCATTTCTTACGAAAATATTATTTACAAAACATTACCCGTTACTCCTTACGGAAAACGTGAATTGAAGCTAAATATTTACAGGCCGTTAAAACCCCGAAAGCTTCCCGTAGTACTCATGATCCATGGTGGAGGGTGGAGTTCCGGGTCACCCCGGATGCAGCAATCGCTTGCTGTCAGCCTGAGCAGGCAGGGATTTGCCACGGTGGTTGCTGAATATCGCCTTTCGCCCGAAGCCATTTATCCGGCTGCAGTGGATGACATGAGCGATGTGGTTCTGTGGATTTATAAACATGCCAGAGAGTATGGTTTCGACCGGAAAAGAATAGCAGTAGAGGGTTGTTCAGCCGGTGGACAACTGGCAGCCCTGCTGGGTACCAAAAATAAAGACCGGCTAATCCGGGCGGTGGTGAATATTGATGGTATTTCTACATTCATGGATCAGACTACCATCGAGCGGGCTGAACAATTTCGGGAGAAAGGCGGAAAAATGCCCGCAGATATGCAATGGCTCGGTGGAACCCGGGCCGAAAAACCGGAGGCATGGAAAGATGCCTCAACCGTTTATTTTGTCAATAAATTTTCAGCGCCTGTTTGTTTCATCAACAGCTCTATTCCACGTTTTCACAACGGGCGCGACGAGCACATCCGTCTGCTGAAAAAAATTAATATTTATGCTGAAGTTCACACATTCGAGGACAGTCCGCACACCTTTTGGCTCTTTGAACCCTGGCATCAACCTACTGTAGAATACACATCGGCCTTTTTGAAAAAAGTATTTGAGATAAAATGAAGGAAGGGATTTAAAACGAGAAACCGCATTGTTACTTGTTGAGAAAACTCCTATAAATAGGATTTGAGGCATTGGTTCTTTCTGTAATCTGCTGTCCGTCAATTGACGAATACCCGGGGGCGCAGCCCGCCATTAAAAACCGTTGTTACTCATATAAATATTCTGTTGAGTTTTCCAATCTCTGAACAATGCGGTTCACAAATATAATACATTTTCTAATATAAAGGTTCATTCAAGCGTTAAATATTTTGTTAATTTTAGTCTAATACTTCTTCTGATAATGGTTTTGGACGAAATAAAAGCTAAAAAATCATCCGGTTTATTTCGGTATATAAAAGAAAAACTTTACTTTTGTGGTTCGAAAATTAATTAATAACAAATCCTAAAATTTATATGTCTAAAAAAGTAAAAGAACCTGCAGAACTCGAAACAGTAGGACGTGCTTTAAGTTCTTCGGAAGCATTCATTGAAAAATATCAAAAACAAATTCTGATTGGAGTTGGCGTTATAGTACTTGCTGTGCTGGCCGTGATGGCAGTTAATAATTTCTATCTGAAACCCCGTGTAGTAGCTGCCGAAAATGCCATGTACAAAGCTCAGGAAGTATTTGCTGTTGATTCATTCAAGGTAGCAGTCGACGGAAATGGCAAAGATGTGATGGGTTTCAAGGAAATAGCCTCTGAATATGGAATGACAGCCAGTGGTAACCTGGCCAATGCCTACACCGGTATTTGTTATTATAAATTGGGAAAATATCAGGATGCCGTTAAATACCTCACTCAATACGATGCCGGAGATGATTATTTCAAAACATCGGTAATTGGTCTGACGGGCGATTGCTATGCCGAACTTGGTGAAACCGGTAAAGCTCAGGACTATTACAGCAAAGCTATTGGTCAAAAAAACGAACTCAGTCCGGTATATCTGAAAAAAGCAGGTATCCTCTTCGAAACCAAAGGTCAGGCTGCTGATGCTGAGAAAATGTATCTTCAGATCAAAAACGATTACCCTAAAAGCATGGAAGCCGGTGATATTGACAAATACCTGGCCCGCGTACAAAAATAATTTAAGTATTAAAAATATTATAAAGCTGCTTTCTGTTCCGGATTGCAGCTTTATTCATTCATAAACAAGTATTACCCAAAAATATGGCAACACAATACCACAATTTGTCCAATTATGACCCGGATCTGATGCCCGAGAAAGATATAGTAGCTACACAGAAATATGCCATTGCTGTGGCTGAATGGAATCCCGACATTACCGAAGCATTGCTCAACGGAACTGTTAATACATTGATTGTGAACGGAGTTACGACTAATAATATTACAATCGTGCATGTACCGGGAACATTTGAACTGACCTTTGCTGCTAAACGGATGTATGAAGATTACACAATAAACGAAAAAAATGAAAAAGCACATAAATATGCAGCTATCATTGTGCTGGGTTGTGTGGTTCAGGGTGAAACTCCGCATTTCAACTATGTTTGCCAGGCCGTAACAGCCGGTGTTACCGAACTGAATACCCGCCCCGACGGATGTCCCGTTATCTTTGGGGTGCTGACCACCAATACATTACAGCAGGCAAAAGATCGCTCGGGTGGAATACACGGAAATAAAGGTGATGAAGCGGCCATTAGTGCAATAAAAATGGCAAATATAATTTGGTAAACCCAAAATTTTAGCTATCTTTGCACTCGCTTTTGATAGACCACCGGGCAGTTACCAGAGTGGCCAAATGGGACTGACTGTAACTCAGTTGTCTTTCGAC
>CALMZF010000282.1 GCA_937870645.1 uncultured Paludibacter sp.
GAACGATATCTTCGTATTCTCCCACGATACCGAAGTCTGCATTTTTGAAGATGGAAGCTTTCGGGTTGTGGTCAATAGCCACCACTTTGCCCGCTTCCTTCATTCCTGAAATGTGCTGAATGGCACCCGAGATACCGACAGCTACGTACACTTTCGGACGGACAGTTTTTCCGGTTTGTCCAATCTGACGGGCATATTCAGCAAATCCTTCGTCCACAGTCACACGACTGGCAGCCCATTCGGCTTTCACACCCTGTGCTTTCAGCGCTTCGGCAAGTTGTTTCACCAGCTGCATGTTGTCCGAAACAGCTCCGCGTCCGCCTGATACGATAATATCGGCATCGAACAAACTTTGCAGGCCTCCTTCACCACGAACGGTTTCCATAATTTCAACTACAAAATCCTCTTTTTTCAATTCCGGTTTAAATGAGGAAAGAATACCTGTGCGACCGGTCACGGCAGCGGGAACTTCGAAAGTTCCGGCACGAGCAGTGGAAACCTGTGGAAATACAAAACCAAGAATAGTAGCCAGTTTACTTTCACCGTAGGTCGGACGACGGGAGTGAAGAATAGGCCGAACCACTACTTTCTGTCTTTTATTGACATATTCACCTATCGAAAGACCTGTACAGTCGGCTGTAACACCGCTGCCGGTTTTCATACCGATACGGGGAGCCAGTTCGCGTCCCGAAGTGGTGGCAGCAAAGAGTGCAATTTCCGGATTGCGCTGACGGATAATCTGCGTGAAGATATCGGAGAACGGAAGTACGAGGTATTCTTCCAGGCGATCATCTTCCACCACAATTACTTCGTCACTTCCATGTTCGAATAATTCGTTGGCCAATGATTTTACATTTTTGCCAATGAGCACGGTCATTATTTTGGTGTCGTTGCCCAGTTCGTCAGCCAGTTTGCGGGCAGGAGTGAGCAATTCAAGCGAAGGACGGGTTATTTTACCGTTGGCAAGCTCAGCCCAGGTAATAATCCCTTTGGCACCGTTGCGGATGTCCGTTACCGGAAAATCTGCGGGAGCTTCTGTCACCTTTTCTGCGGTACTGGCTTTTTCTCCCATTACATTGCCACCACCTTTGATGTTGGCTATCAGGCTGTCAACAAGTGCAGTTTCGTTGTGTCCGGTTGCCAGCATGATGGGTGGACGTTCGCTAACCATGTTAACCACGTTGGCTACAATGGTTGGTGAACCGTTGATACCCACTTTGGTAGTATCCACTTTTACATCATCGGCACTGAAAACGGTAACTGTTGAATTGCGGGCTTTGATGGCGCCAATCAGTGAGGGTTTACGTGGCGGAATGCCGGTGGGAGCTATGGAAATGGTGCAGGGCATCGGTAGTTTCATCATCTGATAACCGCCTTCGATAATTCGTTTAGCAATGATGTTTCCCTTCCCGTCAGCCTTGATGCTTTCAACAAAAGTAGCCTGAGGAATACCGAGGTATTCAGCCACCTGCGAAGGTACGTGAGCCGTGTCACCGTCGCTGGTCTGTCGTCCGGCGATTACGATAAACGGTTCTTTCGCATCTTTGGTAAATCCTAAATGTTGCAGCATGCAGGCAATGGACATTCCTGTGGCGAAGGTATCGCTTCCGCCCAGTTTGCGGTCGGAGAGGAGATACACTTCATCGTAACCCATCGAAATAGCTTTGCGCAGCGAAGGTTCGAAAGAGGTTGGTCCCATGGAGCAGGCAATCATCCGTGCATCGGGATATTGTTTTTTGAGTTGCAATCCGGCTTCCAGTGCAAACTGGCAGTCGATGTTGATGATGGATTTCGCTTTCGTTCTGTCCATCAGCCCGTCTTCTCCCATACGCATTTCGGAAGGAAGCGGAACTTGTTTTATTAAATTTATTATAGTAAGAGCCATTGTTTCTTTTGATAAATTGTTAGTTATGAATAATCCTGCTATGATAATAAATTTTCGAACCATGTATTATTCAATAGATAACTCAATATCTTTGAATTCATAATTCATAATTTATAATTCATAATTCATTTACATATTCTGCCAGTCCGGTCCGTTGCCCCCGTTGGGAACTGACCAGGTTATTCCGTCGCCGGGTGATTTGATATCACAGGTTTTGCAGTGCATGCAGTTCTCGGCGTGAATACGTAATTCCCTGTTGCCGTTTTTGTCGGTGTGAATTTCATACACTTCCGATGAACAGAAATACTGGCAGGGTGCGCCGTATTCTTCAATGTTCACCGTTTTGAAGCTCTGCGGATTATTCACCCTGACGTGGGGCACCTGCTGTTCGTCGTGATTTACACCTGAGTAATAGACATCCGTAGCTTTATCGAATGTCAGTACTTTGTCGGGTTCCAGTTTATCTTTGTAACGTTCGTGGAAAAGTGTTTTCTTATATTCACTCAGTTTTTTGGTCGTGTCTTTGTCGGCTTCTGTTTTCAGTTTTCCAACAAATCCTGCACCGCCTGTTACCAGGTCAGTTCCGAAATTGAGTACACCGGCTACCATTCCTTTTGCAAATCCCTGACGGATGTTGCGGGTGGGGTACATATCTTTGTAAATCAGACTGTCTTTGATAAACTCATCGTATTGTTTGAGCGTGTTTTCCGTGAAATCGTTTTTGCTGAGCGCGATGGCGGCAGTTTTGGCAGCCTGCATTCCGGATGCAACACCCAGATGAATGCCTTTCAACGCGGGCATTGCCAGAAATCCGGCGCTGTCGCCAACAATCATTGCATTGTCCACATAGAGTTTGGGCAGCGAATACCAACCGCCTTCGGGAAGTGTTTTTGCACCGTATTCAACCAGTTTTCCGCCTTTCAGTATGCTGGCGATAAAAGGATGTGTTTTCCAAACCTGAAATGCATTGTGCGTATCAAAAGTCGGGTCTGCATAATCGAGCCCTACAACCAGTCCCAGTGCAACTTTATTGTCGTTGAGGCCGTACACAAATCCACCGCCGAATTCATCGCGGAGCGGATAACCCATCGTGTGATAGACTTCACCCGGAGCAATATTTCCTTCGGGAACGCTCCACAGTTCTTTCACACCGAGCGAGTAGATTTGTTCATTTTTGCCTTTTGCCAGGTCAAATTTCTGAATGAGTTTTTTCGTCAGACTGCCACGTGTGCCTTCGGCGAAAATGGTAAGCTTTGCTTCGATGCGGTTTCCGGCCTGGAAGTTTTCCAGCTGGTTGCCATGATGATCCACACCGGTATCGATGGTTTTAGCGCCGATCACTTTTCCGTTATCATACAGAATTTCACTGACAGCAAATCCCGGATATATTTCTACGCCTTTCTCTTCGGCTTTTTTTGCCAGATAACGGCAAATCTGACCCAACGAAGCGGTGTAATTGCCTTTGTTGCTCATGTAGGGCGGATGAAACGGAACATGTATCTTCCCGTTTTCGCTCAGCATCATCATGGCATCTTTGGTGACTTTTGCATTAAAGGGAATTTCGGCAAAATCCACGTCAGGCAGCAACGACCTGAATATATCTGTTTTAATCACAGCGCCCGACAGGATATGACTTCCCACAGAAGCGCCTTTCTCAATCAGTAAAATACGACGTTCTAATCCGGCAGACTTTAATATGTCGGCAAGATGAATGGCCGTTGCCAATCCGGAAGGTCCACCTCCGATAATCAGCACATCCGTTGATACGGTATCAGCAGTACTCATTGTTAATGTTTTTTATGCTTGAATAATATGTTTGTTTTGTGAATTAATCAAATCTCTTTGTATTAATAGCCTGAATAGTTAACAGGTTTTTCGCCTAAAATATGTTACTGGATAATGATTTGCAAAGGTAAAGAATTATCAATTAAAATGATTTTTAATTGATAGACAAATAGGAATTAAATCATTTATTCAGAGGTTTTATGCCTATTCCCGGAAAGTCAGTGGCTATAATCTTACCATTCTGCAAACTTGCCCCGTCAAAGGCATCGTTCTGAATAAGCAAAGCGCCGTCCAGATCGGCAAAGTCCAGTCCGGGTGCAAGTTGAGCTGCTGCTGAAATGGCGCAGGATGTCTCGGTCATGCAGCCAATCATTACCTTCATTCCCAATGCCTGAGCCAGGTTACGCATTTGCCAGGCTTCGCGCATGCCGGTACATTTCATCAGTTTGATGTTGATGCCCGAAAACACACCTTTCATGCGTTCCACATCGCGTAGTCGCTGTACGGATTCGTCGGCAAATATGGGCAACGGGCTTTCTTCGGTCAGCCACGCAATTGGATCAAGGTTATATTTTGGCATCGGTTGTTCTATCATGACAATCCCTTTTTCTTTCAGCCATAAAATCATATCAAGCGCCTGATGTTTGTCCTTCCAGCCCTGATTGGCATCCACAGCCAACGGCAAGGCCGTAACCGAACGGATGGTTTCTATCATTCGCTTATCTTCTGTTCCGCCCAGTTTTACCTTCAGAATTTTAAACTGACCTTCCACTTCACGCACTTTCTGCCGTACGACTTCATCGGTGTCAATCCCGATGGTGAAAGTCGTATCCGGTACATTTTCCTTTTTCAGTCCCCAGAGCTGATGCCAGGGTTTCCCGATTATTTTTCCGGCCAGATCATGCAGCGCAATATCCACCGAAGCTTTTGCAGCGGTATTGTTTTCTGCGATGGAGTCGATGTAATGAATAATTTCTTCGAGTTCCAGCGGATTGGAGAACCCGGAAAGATCCACTTTCTTCAGAAATTCGATAACCGAAGCCTGCGTTTCGCCCAGGTAGGGTGGCAGGGAAGCTTCACCATAACCTACAAGTCCATCGTATTCGATAGTGGTGAGAACAACCGGCGTGGTTTTGCGTGAATAGGTGGAAATGTTGAAGGCATGTTTCAGTTGCAGTTCGTAGGGTTTCCAGGTTAGTTTCATTTTACCGCCGGCAGCGGATCTGGATCCTTTTACCAGATTATCGGCCAAAGCTGGCAGATTTATCATACTTACTCCTCCTATGACAGCTAAACTTTTGAGAAAATCACGTCTTTTCTGTCCCATATAGTTATTATTTTCTTATTTGCTTGTTATTGTTGATGTGTACCAGGGATGGGTGTACAGGTTCCAATACCCGTTCGGGACTATTCCGTCAATCCGTTTGGCTCCGATAAACCGCGCATGATTGAAGCTGTCGTAATCGCTGCTTGCCGGATCAAAACTGTTGATTTTAATTTCGCCGGATGAATGGATGAATTTCATTTCGCCGTTGTAAATAGCTACGTGAACGATGGACGGTTTTTCAGGATTTGAGGCATTCTTTTTACCGAAAAACAGCAGGTCTCCTTTTCGGAGATTTCCCCATCCGGCACTCGTATCGACTTCAGTGCCACAATAGTATTGCTGAGAAGCATCGCGCGGAAGTATAATTCCATGCATAAAGAATACCAATTTGGTGAAACCGCTGCAATCCATACCGCGACTGGTGGTGCCACCCCAGAAATAGGGCAGACCCATGAAACTTTTACCCAGTTTAATAATGCTGTTGGAACTCAGATTTATTTCCCCGTGTTGAAACGGACGGATATCTTCTTTTCTGACATACCCTGTTTTTCCATCCGGTAGGGTTACAGACCAGTATTTTTTGCCTTGTTTCATCTCATTCACCACCATCAGATTACCCATTATAGCTTCGGTGATAATTTCGGAATTTTTATTAGGATTTTTCAGTACAAAAGTATGATGAGATGTTACAATGACTTTTTGTAATTGATTGTATTCATTCAACTGTTTCCGGTTTATCCGCTCTATATCGTCCGTACTTGTCCACCCAATGTACCTGTCAGGGGTCTGAACCCTTAACCAGCCGCCTTTTCTTTCCAGAATTCTCACCGGTGTGCCCATCAGTGCCTGTGTAGTGATTTCCGCTCCAAAATCGGGTGCTTTGCTAATGTATATGGCGGATAGCGGTACTATTCCCCACTGATTTTCACCAAACGATTTATCGGGAAGTAACCGAATGCTGTCACGTATTTCGGGGCAAATTTCTTTAATTTTTGTAATCATGATGTTGTGAATTTCAGGTTCGGAAATTTCACCCTTTAGAACCGCTTCATTTTCATTTCCCTGCAATGAAACATCAAAAACTATTACACGCTTGTCGGGTGCATACGTAGTTTCAATTTTCTGTAAAACGGATTGAATTATTGCCGTTTGAGCGGTTACCTGTAAACCGGAAAAAAGGCATATAAGACTCAACGGCAGAAGTTTTTTCATATCAAGTCCGGATGAATTATTGAAATGCAAATATAGTTTTTTTTTAAGATGCCTGTCCAAATTTGTTAATTATTTTGAATACATCATCAGATTAATTTTTCGAATATCGAAATGGAACAGTATGATCCTTGAAAAAATGAAATTGAATAATTTTATTTCAACTGATTAGTGCCTTTACTTATTGCCGGTTAAGTCATTTTTTGCTAACTTTGCGAACCTGAAAACAGGCATGTCATATAATTGACAAATTATTGCAATATATTAAATATCAGAAAAGTATATGTTTGAGTCATTAAGTGAAAGATTAGAACGATCGCTGAAAATCCTCAAAGGGGAAGGTAAAATTACCGAAATCAATGTGGCGGAAACGCTTAAAGAAGTGCGAAAGGCGCTTCTCGATGCCGACGTCAACTTTAAAACCGCCAAAACATTTACCGAATCGGTGAAGGAGAAAGCGATGGGACAAAATGTGCTCACTTCGCTGAAGCCTCAGCAACTGATGGTGAAAATTGTACATGATGAGCTCACACAACTCATGGGCGGAAGCAGTGTGGATATAAACCTGAAAGGATCACCGGCTGTTATCCTGATGTCCGGTCTGCAGGGTTCCGGTAAAACGACTTTCTCCGGTAAACTGGCAAACCTGCTGAAAACCAAACGCGCCAAGAACCCCTTACTGGTTGCCGGTGACGTTTATCGTCCTGCTGCCATCGAACAGCTGAAAGTGCTTGGTGCTCAACTAAATATACCGGTTTACTCCGACGAAACCAGTAAAAATCCGGTGGCAATTGCCGAAGCAGCCATCCGACAAGCCAAGTTGAATGGCAATGATGTGGTTATTGTCGATACGGCAGGTCGTCTGGCTGTTGATGAACTGATGATGAATGAAATTGCAGCCATCAAAAAAGCGATAAATCCTCAGGAAATATTATTTGTGGTGGATGCCATGACGGGGCAGGATGCTGTAAATACAGCCAAGGAATTTAACGACCGTCTGAATTTTGACGGAGTTATCCTTACAAAACTCGATGGTGATACCCGTGGTGGTGCAGCGCTTTCCATCCGTTCGGTAGTGGATAAACCGATTAAGTTCGTAGGTACCGGCGAAAAAATGGATGCGCTGGATATCTTTTATCCCGAACGTATGGCCGACCGTATTCTGGGTATGGGTGACATCGTTTCGCTGGTGGAAAAAGCACAGGAACAATATAACGAAGAAGAAGCCCGCCGGTTGAGCAAAAAAATTGCCAAAAATCAGTTTGACTTCGATGATTTCATGTCGCAAATCCAGCAGATTAAGAAAATGGGTAATATCAAAGACCTGGCAGCAATGATACCCGGTATGGGCAAACAGTTGAAAGACATTGATATAGATGATAATGCATTCAAGGGAATTGAAGCAATAATTCACTCCATGACGCCACACGAACGCAAAAATCCGTCGGTAATGAATGGGAGCCGAAAAAACCGGATCGCAGCCGGTAGCGGCACTACCATCGTAGAGGTAAACCGCCTGCTCAAGCAGTTTGACCAGATGAGTAAGATGATGAAAATGGCAACGATGCAACAGCACAAACAAAAAATGAAAAGAAGATAAAATAAAAGCCCCGATAAATCATCGCCGAATGATTTCAGGGGCTTTTTTATTAACATATTCTACAAAAATCTCATTATTCCAGTGGAAAAAATCAAAGCAGAAAACTATGAAATTAATTGATGGAAAAGTAATAGCCGAACAGGTTAAGGCGGAAATTGCCGAAGAAGTAAAAGGAATGATCGCTGCCGGAAAAAAAAGACCTCATCTGGCTGTAATAATTGTTGGACACGACGGTGGCAGTGAAACTTACGTGGCAAGTAAAGTCAAATCGTGTGAGCAGGTTGGATTCAAATCAACAAAGATAACTTACGAAAATGACGTAACTGAAGCAGAGCTGCTTTCAAAAATTGATGAACTGAATAAGGATGAAGATGTGGATGGTTTTATAGTACAACTACCTCTGCCCAAACATATTTCAGAACAAAAAGTGATAGAAGCCATTGATTACCGCAAGGATGTGGACGGATTTCACCCGGTAAATATTGGCCGGATGTCAATCGGGATGCCGTGCTTCGTTTCTGCCACTCCCGCTGGAATTATTGAACTGCTGAAACGTTACGAAATTGAGACTTCCGGCAAGCACTGCGTAGTGATAGGCCGTAGTAATATCGTAGGTAAACCGATTGCTTCACTGATGATGCAGAAATCCGCGCCGGGCGACGCTACGGTTACTGTTTGTCACAGCCGCACCAAAAACCTGAAAGAATTTACCCTTCAGGCAGATATCATCATAGCTGCACTTGGCCAGCCCGAATTTCTGACTGCCGATATGGTGAAGGATGGAGTGGTGATAATTGATGTGGGAACTACACGGGTTCCTTCCACAGAGACAAAAAGCGGTTTCCGGTTGAAAGGTGATGTGAAATTTGATGAAGTGGCGCCAAAAAGCTCCTTTATCACACCCGTACCCGGCGGAGTGGGGCTGATGACCATTGTTTCACTGTTGAAAAATACGCTGTTGGCAGCAAAAGGGGAGATTTACCCATAAACAGCTCGTTTGTTGATGTAATCTGCTATAAAAAAACAGGTTTGAGATTATTTTCAGTAGCGAAAATTTCTCAAACCTGTTTTTTATATATTCTGTTATTTATTCCTGAAACTGAAACTATTTTTTGGAAGATTTCAAGTAGTAATTAAGCCCGACAGAAACAGCCGGAATAAATTCGTAATTGCGTCCGGCTACCAGTCCGTTGTTGTTGTCGTTTACAAAGTTAAGTTCACCTCCTAAGGTTAAAGCAATATTAGACGATAGCAGAAAATTCCCTTCCAGTCCAACCCGCCCAACGGGGGTTAAGTTGCTGTTTGACACTGCCACAGCAGGTGTGTTGATTTTATTTCGCAATTCGAAACCGGTGCCAACAAAAAAGCCGAAATCATATTTTTTCAGAGAATAAGATTCTTCCAGCAGATTTACAATGCTTACGGTCAAATCGGCAGTGGCAAATTCCGAATTAAAGGATACAACAGGATTATTTGTGTAAGAACTGAGCCATTTATATTTATTGATGCCAGCATAGCCCCTGATACCAATGACGGGCGTAAGCCGCCGGCCCAATGTGGCACGAAATGTGGTTCCAGAATTGTCTTTGAACGAAAACCGAACCCCATCTGTTCCCGCAAGAAAATCGTTTCCTTCGGCCATATACCAGTTGGCAGCTACGTTGGCACCCACATACCAGTGAGGAGTAAATGTTCGGCTTTCATACTCCAGTATCCCCTGTGCAGGAACGTAACTTGCCGATAAAAAAAGAAAAATTAATGAAAGAAAATTTCTCATGATTGAGTGTGATGCAGAATATTAATACTCGATGTAAAATAAGTGATAACGGATTATCTAAAAATACAAATCCTTGACAAATAAATAGATACTTATGCTTTGATGATTTTCAGTTTCTGAAATTCGATGCAATAAATATCTTACAAAAATAGGCAAATATTCTCAATTATTAAATCGTTTATTATCGTATGTTTCCCACTTCTGGATTTTATATTCTTTGGTATTTTGTGAAATCCACTTATATTTGCAAAAAAGACTTTTAACGACAAAATACACAAGACAATAAATGGAAATAACATTTACCACTCCGGACGAGTATGTCGCTCAGCTGCCCAACGATAAAAGGGAAATTATTCAAAAAATCAGGACAAAATTGCTCGAAAATCTCCCGGAAGGCTTCCGCGAAGAAATCGGATATGGTATGATTGGTTATGTGGTGCCCCACAGCCTCTATCCGGCCGGCTATCAATCCAACCCCAAACTTCCGTTGCCATTCATCAATCTGGCTTCGCAGAAAAATTACATTGCCCTGTATCACATGAGCATATCGGCTATGCCGGAGTTGCTGGCCTGGTTTCAGACTGAATATCCGAAGCACTGCAAAACCAAACTGGACATGGGCCGCGGTTGTATCCGATTCAAAAAGCCGGATGATATACCCTACGAATTGATAGGCGAGCTGGCCGGTAAGGTGAGTGTCACTGACTGGATTGAAGTCTACGAACGGGTCATGAAAAGAACAAAAAAATGAAATTTCAGGGAATTAATATTTATCGGCTGAATGTTGGTAATTTCAAGCGAGGAGCTGCCGTGACCATTCCCGGTATCGGCATTTTTGTAGGGCGGGGTATGGAGGATGATTTGGATTTGTTGCGCCATGAATTCGGTCATATACTTCAGTTTCGCAAATGGGGATTTCTTTTTTTCTGGAGAAAAATTGCCGCAGCAAGCCTGAAAAGTGCCCGCAATCAGCGTCGAAAATTCATTCCACACATGGATACTTGGACCGAATGGTCGGCCAACTGGCTGTCGTACAAATATTTTGGGATGCCGGACGACTGGGATCATCGAAGATTTCCTGTTGCGCCCGGGAACGAAAGTCGTGTTTCTAAACCAAAATTTATGGCCAGTAACGAGAAATTCATTGCCGAGTGGCTCGAAGCCTGAATTAGCGTCTTGTGATAAAATAAAAAAGCCCGCATACGACGGGCTTTTTCCTTATAAATCATTTTGATAAACTTCAGACTATATCCAAACGGGTTTTATCCATTCATCGAAATCAGAAATTCCTCATTATTTTCAGTTCTTTCAATTCTGTCTTTGAGGAATTCCATGGCTTCCATGGAGTTCATGTCGGCCAGGTGTCGGCGAAGTATCCACATGCGGTTCAGTGTTTCCTGATCGAGCAGCAGGTCATCGCGGCGCGTGCTCGAAGCCATGATGTCCACAGCAGGGAAAATACGTTTGTTGGATAATTTACGGTCAAGTTGCAATTCCATATTACCCGTTCCCTTAAATTCTTCGAAGATTACTTCATCCATTTTCGAACCTGTTTCGGTCAGGGCTGTTGCAATAATGGTGAGACTTCCCCCGTTTTCGATATTACGGGCAGCTCCGAAGAAACGTTTTGGTTTGTGAAGTGCATTGGCATCCACACCACCCGAAAGTACTTTTCCAGAGGCCGGTGATACGGTATTGTAAGCACGTGCCAGGCGGGTGATACTATCCAGCAGGATAACCACATCCTGACCACACTCAACCATGCGTTTTGCCTTTTCGTGCACCATACTTGCCACTTTTACGTGGCGTTCGGCTGGTTCGTCGAAAGTGGAAGATATCACCTCGGCTTTTACACTGCGTGCCATATCCGTTACTTCTTCCGGTCGTTCGTCTATCAGCAGTACAATCATGTACACTTCGGGATGATTGGCTGCAATTGCATTGGCTATATCTTTGAGCAATACGGTTTTACCGGTTTTCGGTTGTGCTACGATGAGTCCGCGCTGACCTTTGCCTATGGGGCAGAAAAGATCGACAATGCGGGTTGAAAGGGTGTCGTTTTTTCCCCGATTGAGGGTGAATTTTTCATCGGGAAAAAGGGGAGTGAGGTGTTCAAACGGCACACGATCACGAACATATTCGGGTGAGCGGCCATTGATTTGTGAAACTTTTACCAGTGGAAAATATTTCTCGGATTCTTTTGGAGGGCGAATAGTACCTCTGACAGTATCGCCGGTTTTCAGTCCGAATAGTTTGATCTGTGACTGTGATACATAAATATCATCGGGCGAAGAGAGATAATTGTAGTCCGGTGAGCGAAGGAAGCCATAGCCATCGGCTAATATCTCCAGGGTTCCGGTTCCTTCCAGTATCTCTTCAAAATCGTAGGTTTTCTCTTTTTCTCCCTGCCGTGGATTGAATTTCACGCGATTGCCATTGGGTTGTGTGCCCTGATGTACAGGTTGATTGCCCTTGTTGTTGTTTTGATTTTGTCCCTGCTCCGTTTTAGCTGCCGCAACTGCGGTGTCGTCTGTTATTTCAGCCTGCAGCTGTGGCTCTTGTGGCAATTCCATTTCGGGTGTTTCTTCCAATACTTCGGGCAACAAAACCACCTTTTTCAATGGCATAACTTTTTGATCAGCTATTGGTGCTAGTTTGGGAGCGTCTTCCTTTACTGTGGGTTGTACAGCTGTGGTTTCTGTAGGAGAAGTTTTAGTGACAGCGGTTTTTTTGCTGTTCCGCGGATTTTTTTTCTTTTGTTCCTGCTTTTGAGCCGGTTCTTCCGTTAAAATGGCTTCTGTTGAGGCAGCTTGGGGTGCTTTCGGGAGCTTTTGAGCCGGTGTTTTTTGAACTTGTTTAGGAGATGATGTCGGTTGGACAGTTGGTTGAGGTTTTGTTTCAGCGGTGGCAGGTGTTACTGTCGGATTTGTACTGAATACCTTTTGTTCCGGGCCTTTTTTCTGAATAATCCGCATTCTTTTTTTTCGGTTGGCATCCTGATCCTCTGCTGCGGCTGATTTTTGCTGGGCATTGGCTACTGCCTGTTGGTCCAGAATATCATAAACCAGTTTTTCTTTGGTTGCCGAATTGGATACTTTCAGTCCTAACTCAGCGGCGATTTCTTTCAGTTCAGAAAGTTCTTTCGCATTCAATTGCAAAATATTGTAATTCGTCATAAAATGATTAAATAATACGTATTGGGGAGATTTCCCTGATACTGTGGGAAAAAACGAGATATGTTTTTAGTTGAAAAATTCTTTTGATGTTTTATCTTAGTCGGACGACGTAAGACTTTGTAAAATGATAACGCGACAAAAATACAATATTTATTTTAATACCACAAATATTGAACAATAAAATTAATTGTTGCTCTTCAGACTTACTTCAAGTATCTGTTTGGTTTCGGGGGTAATCCGAAACCGGTTGTCGAGCCTGAGCCCTGCAATCCACACTATTTCCTTACCCGATACAAGCAGCCAGGCATCTTCCTTGCTGAAGCGGTTGATTTTTTCATCGATAAAAAAATCGCTTACTTTTTTCTTCCCGGTCATGCCAAAAGGGTAAAAAACATCGCCTTTTCGCCAGGGTCGGAGTGTAAGTGGAAAACTTACTTTGTCAGCATCGATATGAATTTTATCGGGTTGGCGGGAAACCTGAAAATCTTTCCCGGCCGCAAACTGTCTGAATTCCATCCCAATAGGTTCATTGATGAATTTGGTCTGCTTTTCAATAAGGTACTCCACATCGCTGTCCACTTCTTTTTCTTCGATAATCAACTGATTTCGGTCTTTCAGTACGCAGTGTGTTTCGGAAAAGAACCTTGCTCCCGATGTGTTTTTTAAACTATTGACAATATCTTCCACTACCTTGCCATTGAAATGATAAGGTTGAAGAAGTTCGAACAAAACGGTGGTAACATCAGCCTGTTCCAATAGTTTTGGTATGTTGATATACATCTGATTGCCATGAGCAGAGCAAATTTCTGCTTTTATTTCCTGAATTTTTTGATTGTAGATTTTCCAGGCTCCGCGCATCCGGTTCATGTTTTCCAGAAAAGTATGTTTTACAGAAGGATTGATGTGAGCCAGTGCCGGCAGGATGTCATTCCTGAACCTATTGCGAAGGTAGTCACTGCTAGCATTCGTAGAGTCAAATACATGGCTGAGTTTGTTTTTTCGGGCGTAAATCTCTATTTCTTCACGCGTACAACCGAGCAGGGGACGAACAACATTTCCGTTACGGGCATCGATACCATAGAGTCCCCGCAAACCAGACCCTCTCACCGAATTGATCAGCATGGTTTCAATCGAATCGTCGGCATGATGAGCCACTGCAATAGCCTGAGCATTCACATCTCTGAGCAGTCCTGCAAACCAGTCGTACCGCAGGTCGCGGGCAGCCATTTCGATGGAAATCTTACGACGTTTGGCATAATTGACAGTGTCGAAGTCCACTTTTTTAAAAAGCAATCCCAGTTTTTCGGCCAATTTTGAAACAAATTCTTCATCGCGGTCCGATTCTTTGCCACGCAGATGAAAATTGCAATGAGCCACAATACATTCATATCCCAGTCGGGAGAGGATATTAAGCATCACCACCGAGTCTATGCCACCGCTTACGCCCACTATCAAACGGCTCTGAGGGGTGAGCAACTTATTGTTTTCGATAAATAGCTGAACTTTGTGGAGAGTATCCATTGAAAATGATGTATTTTTGTAGTTGGATTACAAAGGTAAAAATTTATAACGGCAGCGGATGGTATTTTGTGCATTTTTTTAATTAAAATAATGCTAAAAGTACAGAAATTTGAAATAAAACAACGACCGGTATCATTTATCGCACAGAGCAATCAGATATCAATGCCGCCGATAAATCTATTAAG
>CALMZF010000283.1 GCA_937870645.1 uncultured Paludibacter sp.
ACGCCACACCGCCACTCATACCGGCTGCAAAATTTCGCCCGGTTATGCCGAGTACTACGGTTCGGCCACCGGTCATGTATTCGCAGCAATGATCGCCGGCTCCTTCCACCACGGCTGTTGCGCCTGAATTGCGCACGCAGAAGCGTTCGCCAACCACTCCATTGATAAACACTTCTCCGGAAGTTGCGCCATAAAGTAACGTATTTCCACACAAAATATTTTCTTCGGGTGCAAAGGTGCTCCCTTTCGGCGGTGTAACGATAATTCGTCCTCCCGAAAGTCCTTTGCCGAGATAATCGTTGGCATCGCCCTGCAAGTGGAAAGTCATTCCTTTGGACAGAAAAGCTCCAAAACTTTGTCCGGCCGACCCTTCAAACTGAATGGAAATCGTATTTTCCGGAAGTCCGGCTTGCCCGTAACGTTTTGCAATTTCACCCGAAAGCATGGCACCGGTAGTTCTGTCGGTATTTTTTATTTTCGACTGAATGGTAACCGGCATGCAGAGGTCAAGCGCTGGAAGCGACTTGCTGATAAGTTCCCGGTCGAGAATGCTATCGAGTTTGTGATCCTGGTCGGATGTCTTACGAAGTGCATTTACAGCAGCTTCTTTGGGCATAAATGTAATTCTGGATAAATCTATTTTTTCGGTTTTCGGATAATCGGGCAACTGTTTGCGTTCGAGTAAATCAGCCCGTCCCACAGCTTCGTCCAGGGTCTTGAAACCAAGCTGAGCCAGGTGCTCGCGGGTTTCTTCGGCCAGGAACGTAAAGAAATTCACCAGGTATTCGTATCTGCCCACAAAGCGCTTGCGAAGTTCTTCGTTTTGAGTGGCAACTCCCACGGGACAGGTGTTCAGGTGGCACTTGCGCATCATCACACAGCCCAAAACGATGAGTGCGCTGGTGGCAAAACCAAATTCTTCGGCTCCCAACAGGGTAGATATGATGATATCGTGACCGGTTTTCAGCTGTCCGTCGGTTTGCAGGCGGATTTTCCCGCGCAGGTTATTCATTACCAGTGTTTGTTGCGTTTCGGCCAGTCCAATTTCCACTGGCAGTCCGGCATGTTTGATAGAACTGGAAGGGCTTGCACCGGTGCCGCCTTCGGCTCCGCTGATCAGAATTAAATCTGCTTTGGCTTTGGCTACACCGGCCGCTATGGTTCCCACACCGCTTTCCGATACCAGTTTGACGCTTACAATGGCTTTCGGATTGATGTTTTTCAAATCGAAAATCAACTGTGCCAAATCCTCAATGGAATAAATATCGTGATGGGGAGGAGGCGAAATAAGTGAAATACCGGGAATGGAATGCCGCGTTTTGGCAATGATTTTATCCACTTTGTAACCCGGAAGTTGTCCGCCTTCACCGGGTTTTGCACCCTGAGCAATTTTAATTTGAAGTTCGTCGGCATTTACAAGATACTCTGCCGTTACGCCAAAACGTCCGGATGCAACCTGTTTAATAGCCGAACGTGTACTCAGTCCGTCATCCCGTTTTTTATATCGTTCGGGATCTTCACCGCCTTCACCCGTATTGCTTCGTCCACCGATTTTGTTCATGGCTATTGCCATGGCTTCATGTGCTTCGCGACTAATTGAACCATAGGACATGGCACCCGTACAGAAACGTTTCATGATGTTTTCTGCCGGTTCCACTTCCGAAATATCAATCGGATTGCGTTTGTAATCCAGCAAATCACGGATAAACGCCGGATTGGATTTATTGTCCACCAACGCTGAATATTCTTTGTATTTACTGTAATCGCCTGTTTTAGTGGCAATTTGCAGTCGGGCAATCGTTTCGGGGTTCCAGGCATGGTATTCGCCGTCATTGCGATATGCGTAGTGACCCAGATTTTTCAGGTGAAATGGTTCGTTGTTATCAGCAGCAAATGCTTCGTAGAAAGGTTGCAGCACTTCGCGGGTAATGTCCTCCATATCAATTCCTTCAATTTTGGAAGAAATATCCTTGAAATAGGCGTTCAGTACCCGTGACGAAATACCGATGGCCTCAAAAATATGAGCGCCACGATAGCTTCTCAGCGTGGAATTTCCCATTTTCGAAAGCACTTTCAGCAATCCCTTGTTAATGGCTTTGATGTAATTTTTCTTGGCTGTATCGAAATCAAGCTGAATATCTTCGGATTTTACTTTCCTGTTGAGCACAGCAAATGCGAGATAAGGATTAACTGCATTGGCACCAAAGCCGAACAGCAGGGCAAAATGCATCACTTCGCGTGGCTCGGCACTTTCCACCACAATATCAATCTGCATTCGCTTGCGTTTTTCCACCAGGTATAAATGTACGGCTGAAACAGCCAGCAACGATGGAATAGGAGCGTGAGCAGCATCCACACCGCGGTCGCTGAGCACAATGTAGTTTTTGCCTTCATCCACGGCTTTTTCCACCGTAATACAAAGTTCGTCGATGGCTTTTTCAAGTCCACGAGTGCCGCCTTTCGGGTCGAAAAGCATGGGCAAAACAGCGGTAGAGAACCCTTTGTACCTCAAATTCAGTAAAATATCGAATTGTGTATTGGTCAAAATCGGACTTTTCAGTTTCACGATTTTTGACAATTCGGGAATTTGTTCCAATAAATTCTGATGTACCGAACCCACGTAGCCGGTAAGCGACATCACCAGCTCTTCGCGTATCGGGTCAATCGGCGGATTGGTAACCTGGGCAAATTGCTGCCGGAAATAGTTGAACAAACGCTGAGGTTTGTTGGAGAATGCTGCCAGTGTCACATCATTTCCCATGGATGAAGTCGGTTCCTTTCCTTCATCAGCCATCGGAAGTATCAGTTTTTCAATGTCTTCCACCGAATAACCGAAAGCAGTCATCAATGTTTCGTAGTTGGATATATCGTTGTTAACGCTTCGTCCGGAGGAAATAACGTCCAGGTTGCTGCAATTTTTGTTCAGCCAGTCGCGGTACGGAAATGCTTTTGCCAATCCGTCTTTCAACTCATTATCGTGAAAAATCTGACCGGTTTTGGTGTCCACAATCAGCATTTTACCAGGTCTTAACCTGCCCCGTGCTTTGATATTCGATGCTTCCAGTTCAATAGTTCCCGTTTCGGAGGCAATAATCATGCGGTCATCGTTGGTGATGGTGTAACGAGCGGGTCGAAGTCCGTTGCGGTCGAGCATACCGCCTGCAAACCGTCCGTCGCTGAAAAGCAGTGTAGCGGGTCCGTCCCAGGGTTCCATCAGCATGCTGTGGTACTCGTAAAATGCCTTCAAGCCATCCGAAATAGGATTTTTATCGTTGAAACTTTCCGGAACAAGCATTGCCAGCGCGTGTGGCAGGCTCTTGCCCGACATCACCAGAAATTCCAGCACATTATCCAGCGAAGCGCTGTCGCTCATGCCGGGCTGCACGATGGGGTAGAGGTCCTGCATATTCGTACCCAGCACGTCCGATTTGAGCACACTTTCACGACTTTCCATCCACTGGCGGTTACCCCGGATGGTGTTGATTTCACCGTTGTGGCCGATCATGCGGAAAGGCTGCGCCAAATCCCAGGTCGGGAATGTGTTGGTGCTGAAACGTGAATGAACCAGGGCGATGCGGCTGGTGAAATTCGGATTGCTCAGGTCGGGATAGTATTCGCGAAGTTGAAGTGAGGTGAGCATTCCCTTGTAAATCATTTGTTTAGTGGAAAGGCTAACGATATAGAAGCTACGTTCAGCGGCAAGTTTCGACTGCTGAATAGCTTTTTCTATTTTTTTTCGGACAATGTAAAGTTTTGTTTCCAGCTCGTCCTGTGGCAGGTTACCGGTAACGAAAATCTGCTTAATATCCGGTTCGTTAGAAGCAGAAATTTCACCCAGAATTTGACTGTTGACTGGCACATCACGTACTGCAAGCAGTGTCAATCCCTCTTTTTCGACATAATCTTTGAGTACACTCAGACAGTCGTTCGATTTTTTTTTATCCTTGGGCAGAAAAACCAATCCGGTACCGTATTTCCCTTTGGAAGGAACGGCAATGCCCTGTAAAAGAATAAATTCGTGCGGAATGTGCACTAAAATTCCGGCTCCGTCACCTGTTTTATTATCGGCACTTTCGGCTCCGCGGTGCACCATGTTTTCGAGCACTTGCAGACCATTATCCACAATTTCGTGCGATTTGTCGCCACTAAGATTAATAACCAGGCCTACTCCGCAGGCATCGTGCTCGTTTTGGAATGAATACAGCGAACGCTGCTCATATTCATCCAGTTGTAATGGGCTTAAACTCATAATGGGTTGGTAATTGGGAGGTCGCTTCCGAAGAAACGATCTCGCTTGCTATCGGTTTTGTTTTAAGTTTTATTCTAAAAAATAGTGAGAAGTTTTGTTGATTACAAACTCTCACTATTTTTTTTTATGATGAGAAAGAATTTGAAAATCAATTGTTTATCTGATAAACAGCATTTCCCGGTATTTAGGCAATGTCCACATTTCATCATCCACAATCAGTTCCAGTTTGTCGGTGTTGTAGCGGATAATGTCGAAATAGGGCAACACTTTATCGTGATAAGCCACTGCTTTTTCATATTCATCTTCTATCTTGTTAACCGTCCGGCGGATGTCAATCATATCGTCCACTGCATTTTTGATAGCTGCTACGCGGTCGCCTATTTCAACAATTAGTGCTGTGTCATGTGTGCTGAGTTTATCCGCTTTTTCGCCGCTGAAAACCGTTTTTATTTTACATACATTATCGAGCAGGAAGCTCTGATACTTTGTGGCCAGCGGAATGATATGGTTCATGGATAAATCTCCCAACACCCGCGCTTCAATCTGTATCCACTTGGTGTACGTTTCCCATTTCACTTCGTTGCGGGCGTGGAGTTCTTTTTCGGTGAGTACGCCTGTGGATGTGAACATTTTCACGCTTTGTTCGCTGGTGAATACCTTGTAAATTTCCGGAACACTTGTTTCGCAGTCCAGGCCGCGTTTGGCAGCTTCGACTTTCCATTCTTCACTGTATCCGTTACCGTCAAAACGGATGGGTTTTGAGATTTTGATATATTCTTTCAGAATTTCAAAAATGGCACTCTGCTCAGATGAACCGGCAGCGATTTTAGCATCTACAGCCAGCTTAAATTCAGTCAGCTGAGCTGCTACGGCTGCATTCAGCGTTGCCATTGCAGAGGAACAGTTGGCTGAGGAGCCTACGGCACGGAATTCGAACCTGTTTCCGGTAAAAGCAAACGGTGAAGTTCGGTTGCGGTCGGTATTGTCGAGTAATACTTCGGGGATGTGAGCGATACCCAAACTTAGTTGTTGTTTGTCACTCATCACAATGGCTTCATCACTGGTGCTGTTTTCCAGTTTATCAAGCACAGCCGTAATCTGTTTCCCAAGAAATGCCGAAATGATGGCAGGAGGTGCTTCGTTGGCACCCAACCGGTGTGCATTCTGAGCTGTCATGATTGATGCTTTCAATAATGCATTGTTTTTATAAACAGCCATCAGAATGTTGACCAGGAAGGTGATGAACTGAAGGTTTTCTGCCGGAGTTTTACCCGGTGTGAGCAATCCCACGCCGGTATCTGTTCCGAGCGACCAGTTGTTGTGTTTACCAGATCCGTTGATGCCTGCAAAAGGCTTTTCGTGCAACAGCAGCCGGAAACTGTGTCGGCGGGCCACTTTTTTCATTATGGACATCACCAACAGGTTCTGGTCTACAGCCAGGTTACATTCTCCAAAAATTGGAGCCAGCTCAAACTGATTGGGAGCTACTTCATTGTGGCGGGTTTTCAGTGGAATGCCGAATTTATAAGCTTCAAATTCCAGATCTTTCATGTAAGCGGCAACGCGGGTAGGTACTGCACCGAAATAATGGTCTTCCATTTGCTGATTTTTAGCCGACTCATGACCAATAAGAGTACGACCTGTAAGCATCAGGTCGGGGCGGGTTGCATACAATCCTTCGTCAATCAGAAAATATTCCTGTTCCCAACCGAGATAGGTAATTACCTTTTTCACATTCGGGTCAAATAGTTGACAAACCGCTGTTGCTGCTTTGTTGACAGCGTTAAGTGATTTGAGCAAAGGAGCTTTCAGGTCAAGCGATTCTCCGGTATAAGAGATGAATATGGTAGGAATACAAAGGGTGTCGTCCACAACAAAAGCCGGTGAAGATGGGTCCCAGGCGGTGTAGCCGCGCGCTTCGAATGTGCTGCGGATGCCCCCGCTGGGGAACGATGACGCATCGGGTTCCTGCTGTGCAAGGAGTTTTCCCGAGAAATCCTCAATAATAGATTCTCCGGGTCCGGCTGCATAATCGATAAACGAGTCGTGCTTTTCGGCAGTTCCGTCGGTAAGTGGCTGAAACCAGTGTGTATAGTGCGTTGCTCCCAGTTCCATAGCCCACATTTTCATACCGGTGGCTACGTCATCGGCAATGCTTCGATCGAGGGTAACGCCTTTTTCAATGGCATTATTCAACGCTTTCATTATATCCTTGGACAAATATTTGGCCATAATGGATTTGGTGAATACATATTTACCGTAATAATCGGTTGTAAATTTCGAAGGTGCTGTAACGCACAACGCTTTTTTCTTAAATGCTTCTTCTACTGCCTTAAATCTTAATGATGACATAATTGTATGTAATTATATTGTTTGTTTTAAATTCAAATCAATTTCTATAAAACTTCTTTTTAGT
>CALMZF010000284.1 GCA_937870645.1 uncultured Paludibacter sp.
ACCATTTGTGATTTTTAAGTTCTACTATTTCCACCAGATCAGATTCTTCGTTAAGACCGCTGCAGCTCATTCCTGCTTTTTCAAATTCATCTTTATACTGATTGTTGAACTCGAACCGGTGACGGTGACGTTCGCTGATATTTTCTTTTCCATATATCTGATACGCTTTGCTTCCTTTCTTTAATTTGCATTTGTAAGCTCCCAGACGCATACTTCCACCCAGGTTCAGTATGTTTTTTTGCTCATCCATTATATCAACTACATTGTGAGTGGTGTGCGGGTCAATTTCGGTGCTGTTGGCATCGTCATAACCAAGTACATTGCGGGCAAACTCAATACACATGGTTTGCATTCCCATACAAATTCCCAAACAAGGGACATTGTGTTCGCGTGCAAACTGTAATGCTGTGAATTTACCTTCCATTCCACGTTGACCAAATCCCGGTGCTATGATGATACCATCCTTTTTTCCGAGTTTCTGCTCCACATTTTCGGGAGTAATCTTATCGGACAGGATCATATCCAGTTTCAGTTTCCGGTTGGAATAGGCACTGGCATGCAGCAGCGACTCAGTGATTGATTTATATGCATCCTGCAATTGTACGTACTTGCCTACCAATGCTATGTTGACCACCTCGGTTGCCCCTTCCATTTGCTCAACAAATCCTATCCACTTTTCCAGATCGGGTTCAGGCAGTTTTGTGAGATCAAATCCCATTTTAGTCAATGCCACCTTGTCAAGACCTTCTTTCTGCATATTCAACGGTACACGATAGATGGTTGAAGCGTCAATTGACTGCATTACAGCCGTAGGTTCCACATTGCAAAACAGGGCCACTTTGCGGCGCAATTCCATGGGTATATCGTGTTCGGTACGCAGGACAAGAATATCCGGTTGCACGCCTTGTTCCTGAAGCATTTTCACCGAATGTTGGGTCGGTTTGGTTTTCAGTTCCTTAGCCGCAGCCAGAAACGGAACGTAGGTCAGATGAATAATCAGACAGTTTTTACCCAGTTCCCACTTCAACTGACGTACACTCTCAATGAATGGCAATGATTCAATATCGCCAACAGTTCCTCCAATCTCAGTAATTACAAAGTCATAATCGCCTTTATTGCCCAAAATCTTAACATTTCGTTTGATTTCGTCGGTGATATGCGGGATTACCTGCACGGTTTTACCCAGGAAGTCGCCCCTGCGTTCTTTGTTTATCACATTCTGATAAATCCGTCCGGTAGTGATATTATTGGCACGGTGAGTTTCAATGTTGAGAAATCGTTCGTAGTGTCCGAGATCCAGATCGGCCTCGTGCCCATCCACCGTCACGTAGCATTCACCATGTTCATATGGGTTCAATGTTCCGGGATCGATATTGATGTATGGATCAAATTTTTGGTTAGTCACCCTGAAGCCGCGTGCCTGAAGCAGTTTGCCCAGCGAAGCAGCTATAATCCCTTTACCTAATGACGATGATACACCGCCGGTTACAAAAATGTACTTGGTCTCTTTCACGTTGAATGTTTACTTAAAAATGACTTCTGAAAAAATCGAATTTTAAGTCTGCAAATTTCGGAAAAAAAACTGAATAAATAAAGCGGTGGGTTGAATTTCGTATTATTAACGACTGTTGTCGCACAAACTACTCCATAACCTTCGCTATACTAACAATAACTTATTAAATGCTATTCAGATTCCTCACTTCACGGTGTTACGTTCGGAATGACAGGCAACTTTTTTTTTGCTGGTACCGCTGCCCGACTGTTGTTTGCAACATCACCCCTGATGCAGCAGCGGTACTTAACCAGCCTTTATTAAGAGCGAGATAAATA
>CALMZF010000285.1 GCA_937870645.1 uncultured Paludibacter sp.
AATTCTTCACTCAGGATGGTACAAAGATTTCTGTTCGTCCGTCGGGCACCGAACCAAAAATCAAGTTCTACATCGAAGTGCGCGGTGAAATGAAAACCCGTGCGGACTACGATGCCACCGATGCCGCTGCCAATGCCAAAATAGAGGCTGTAAGAGCATCGATGGGAGTGTAATTATCCCCTGAACCCTCTACCAGTAGTCGGACAAACTCAAAAGGGGGAACTAATAACGTGCGTATTAAGGATGTTAAATCCTGATACGCACGTTTTATATTAACACTTTCAAATAACAACTTTTTAAATATAGATTTATCTAAATATTTACTCAATATTTTGGTATAAATAAAGATATATCTATATTTGCAAAAAATATAATATGATTGAAACTATTTACGAACAAACAGGCAGCGAAATTATTCGTTTGTTGGGAAAGCAGTATGCGATGTATCGCAAAAAAATGGGCTTTACCCAAAAAGAGGTGTGCCAACAATCGGGCATTAGCATTTTCACAATCAGCTCATTTGAAAACGGCTCATCCACGGGCTTAACCTTAAGTTCGTTCATTAAGCTCCTCAGAGCCATCAATATGTTGGAGGAAATTGAAAAAATTTTACCGGTAATACCCGAGAGTCCTCGTGAAAAGTACTTAAAACAGGGAAAAAGTAAGTAGCAATGGAAAACAATGTAATAAAGGTTAAATTGTGGGAACATACTGTGGGTTATCTTTTTTGGGATAAAGTGCAGGAATGTTCCGTTTTTGAATATGAACCGGAGTTTTTAAAGTCCGGTTTAGAAGTTGCACCCCTTACCATGCCTCTCAATGCACAGAGAAACTTGAAAAAAATTCCCTGGCTTGGTAATAAAGATCAATTGTATCAGGGATTGCCACCCCTGATTGCCGACTCGCTGCCTGATAAATGGGGGAATTCACTTTTCAAATCCTGGTTGCGAAGTGTTGGCATTTCACTTCGAAATGTCACACCGGTCGATCATTTATCCTTTATAGGAAGCCGGGCAATGGGAGCACTGGAATATGAACCTGCCCGGGAATTGGGCGATAATTCAGCCTTTTCGGTTAACGTACAGCAGCTTTACGACTTTGCCAAACAGGTTTTGGAAGAACGAGAGAACACAATACTGAATGCTGAAAATTCCATTCTTTGGCAGGATTTAATTAAAATCAGCTCATCCCCAGGAGGCAAACGCCCCAAAGCGATTGTTGCCATTCATCCCCTGAGCGGTGAAATCATTTCCGGTCAGGGTCTTATTCCTGATGAATTTCAGCATTTTATACTCAAATACGATGACAATTCGGCCTATCCTTATGCCAAATTAGAATACCTGTATTATTTAATGGCATTAGACGCAGGAATTCAAATGATGCCTTCAGAATTACGTACCTACGGAAATGTGTCGCATTTTCTCACTCATCGTTTCGACAGAATTGGGAATAAACGCATTCACATCCAGACATTGGCTGCCATGTCACCCTTGAGCGATAGTTATGAGGATATTTTTACGGTTATCCGAAAGTTAAATTTGCCTTACGAAGATACCCAACAGCAATTTATTCGAATGGTTTTCAACGTAGTAGCCCGAAATGTGGACGATCATTCCAAGAATTTTTCTTTCAGCATGAACAATCAGGGCAACTGGCGATTATCTCCGGCGTATGATTTGACGTACAGTATTGACAGGGACGCTCCTCACTATCTGAACCGCCACATGTTAACCATTAATGGAAAAAACGAACAGATTAACCGGGAAGATTTGGAAAGAATTGCAATTACAAACGATATAAATGATTTCAAACAATTGATTAGCCGGGTTGAGTATGCGATTAATAATTTTGAAAAATACGCCACTGAACTTGACATTCCAAAACAACTTACACATTCAATTCAGGCTGATCTTATACAATTATTATGACCCGTTACCTCAACTACAATACAATTCTTAAATCCGAATTTTCCGAAC
>CALMZF010000286.1 GCA_937870645.1 uncultured Paludibacter sp.
TTAATGAATATATCCGACTACAAAGGCATATTGGAGTGCTTACGTGGCGGATTTAGAACTTTCTTGGTTTGCAATGCCTCGAAAGCGCGGATCACACGGAAACGTGTATTGCGGGGCTCGATGATATCGTCGATGTAACCATAAGCAGCTGCCTCGTAAGGATTTGCAAATTTTTCTTTGTATTCAAGTTCCTTTTTGGTTACAAAGTTGGCTCTTTCTTCAGGATCGGTTATGGCTGCAATATTGCGTCCTTCGAGCACTTCGATAGCTCCTGCTGCACCCATTACGGCTATTTCGGCTGTTGGCCAGGCGTAATTGAAGTCGCCGCGAAGTTGCTTGCTGCTCATCACATCATGCGCACCGCCATACGATTTGCGGATAGTAACGGTAACTTTCGGTACGGTAGCTTCTCCATAAGCAAACAGAAGTTTAGCTCCATGAATGATGATACCGGCGTATTCCTGACCAGAACCGGGAAGGAAGCCCGGTACGTCAACCAGTGTAAGAATGGGGATATTGAAAGCATCGCAGAAGCGGACAAAACGGGCAGCCTTGCGCGATGCATCCACATCGAGTACACCTGCCAGGAAATTGGGCTGGTTGGCTACAATACCGGTTGATGCTCCGTTGAAGCGGGCAAAACCTACGATGATATTACGGGCATAGTGGCGGTGAACTTCGAGGAATTCGCCGTCATCTGCAATGGCATGAATAATATCTTTCATGTCATAAGGATGATTTGGATTATCGGGGATAATGCTGTTGAGCGAATCTTCCAACCGGTCGATCGGGTCGGTGGTCGGGTACAAAGGTGGTTCTTCCAGGTTGTTTTGAGGCATGTAAGAGATCAGTTTGCGGATCAGCATGGTACCTTCCTTTTCGTCCACCAGTTTGAAATGAGTGACACCCGATTTGCGGGCATGAACATCGGCTCCACCCAAATCTTCGGTTGTAATATCTTCGCCTGTAACCGATTTCACAACTTTTGGTCCGGTTACGAAGATGTAGCTGTTGCCTTCAGTCCTCAGGATAAAACCGGCGAGCGCGGCTGAATATACAGCACCACCTGCGCATGGACCATAAATGGCCGAGATTTGGGGAATAACGCCCGAAGCAAGAATATTACGCTGGAAAATTTCGGCATAACCGGCCAGCGAAGTTACACCTTCCTGAATACGTGCGCCACCCGAATCGTTGATGCCAATAACCGGAGCACCCATTTTCATGGCCATATCCATCACTTTACATATTTTTTGTGCCATGGTTTCGGATAGCGATCCTCCGAATACGGTGAAATCCTGTGCAAAAATAAATACGATGCGTCCGTCGATTGTTCCGTGACCGGTTACCACTCCGTCGCCCATGTATTTTTCCTTGTCCAGACCGAAATTAGTGCTGCGGTGAGTTACGAACATGTCAAATTCTTCGAAACTTCCATCGTCGAGCAACATATCAATACGTTCACGTGCTGTCAGTTTGCCTTTTTTGTGTTGTGAGTCAATGCGTTTTTCGCCTCCACCCAATTTGGCCTGCACACGTTTATCAATAAGGTCCTGTACCTTTTCCTGGTTTTTCATGTGTTTTTTTTTGTTTTATTATTTTGTTTTATTTTATTGATTATTCAATTAACAGCAGGAACTTCCCGGAGTTTTATCCGGATTTTCGCACAGTTCGGTGAGTACACCGATGGTTGATTTTGGGTGAAGAAATGCAATGTTCAGTCCTTCAGCTCCTTTGCGCGGATTAGCGTCTATCAGTCGGATGCCTTTTTCTTCTGCTTCTTTCAGCGCATCGGCCAGTCCTTCTACAGCAAATGCCAGGTGATGAATTCCTTCGCCTCTTTTTTCGATAAATTTACCTACAGCTCCTTCGGGGTCGGTTGATTCCAGCAGTTCAATTTTTGTCTGTCCAACCTTCAGGAAAGCAGTTTTTACTTTTTGGTCGGCCACTTCTTCTACGGCATAACATTTCAGACCCAATATGTTTTCATAAAATGGTAATGCTTCTTCGATGCTATTTACGGCAATGCCTAAATGCTCGATATGAGTTACTTTCATAGGGAATAATATTTAATTATAAAGTTTATTATGATAAGAGATGACAAATGAATACGGAAAAAATTCAGTATTCAAATGAACCGCAAATTTACTAAATATAATTCACATACACTCCCAATAATTGCCTAAAATTAATGGAAATTTATGCAAAAAATGACGGTGATTTAGACTTTGAATTATCTTGCCCGAAGGAATAAATTGAAAAATGGCATCAACTGTGAGTGATTTTATGTCTTGCTGGATTTGAAAGCCAGTGCGTATAGTTTCATTTGTTTAACCATGGCCAGCAGTCCGTTGGAGCGGGTGGGTGAGAGGTGTTCCCGAAGGCCTATCTTTTCGATGAAGTAGAGGTCTGTATCCAGAATTTCTTCGGGGGTATGACCTGAAAGTACCTGAATAAGCATGGATACGATGCCTTTAACGAGTACGGCATCGCTTTCTCCTTCATAAATCACTTTCCCCTCAACCAGATTGGCATTCAACCACACGCGGCTTTGACACCCTGCTATTATATTTTGAGGAATTTTGTATTTGTCATCCAGCGGTTGCAGGGTATTGCCCAGGTCAATGAGCAGGGCATATTTGTCCATCCAGTCGTCAAACTGGCTGAATTCTTCTATTATTTGGTCTTGAATTTCGTTGATTGTCATGTAAAAAAGGCTGCCCCCTAACCCCCTGAAGGGGGAATCTTGAGCATAGTTTATAGATTATATGTATTTGAGTTTAGAAAAATCATATTTAAAAGTTTGCTTATTGCACTTTCGCTCATTGAATGCACTAAATTCCCCCTTTAGGGGGTTAGGGGGCCGTAGTGTTAACCCAACATTCCCACCACCCGCTTTAGCGCTGCAATAAATATATCCACTTCCTCTCTGGTGTTGTAGAATGAAAAGGAAGCCCGAACTGTTCCGGGTATTCCGAGTTGGTCTATCAAAGGTTGAGCGCAGTGATGACCTGTTCGTACAGCTTTCCCCAGTTTGTCAAGCAGCATGCCGATGTCGTAGGGATGAATATCCCCAACCAGAAAGGATATGACTGCGCTTTTGTGCTCCGAAGTTCCGAAAATCCGCATTCCCTCAATTTTCATCAATTCAGCGGTAGCATAGCGGGTAAGTTCGGTTTCGTAGGCTGCAATATTGTCGATACCTATATTTTCCACATATTTCAATGCTTCGGCAAGTGCCGTAGAGCCGATATAGTCGGGGGTACCGGCTTCGAATTTAAATGGAAGCTCGTTGTAGGTGGTTTTTTCAAATCTTACAGTTTGGATCATTTCACCGCCGCCCTGATAGGGTGGAATTCGTTCAAGCCACTCACGTTTCCCGTAAAGCACTCCTATGCCAGTGGGTGCATAAATTTTATGACCTGAGAAGACATAGAATTCGGCATCTAACTCCTGCACATCTATATGGGTATGCGGTACAGCCTGTGCTCCGTCAATGAGCACGGGTATATTTTTGCGATGAGCAATATTGATCATCTCTTTCACCGGGTTGACCGTACCAAGCACATTCGATACCTGTGTGACGGCAACCAGACGGGTATGCTCGTTGATTAATTTCTCATACTCGTCTATTCTCAGTTCCCCTTTTTCGTTCATCGGGATAATGCGGAGTTTCATCCTTTTTCGTTCGCAGAGCATCTGCCAGGGAACGATGTTGGAGTGATGCTCCATGACCGAAATAATGATTTCATCACCTGCCTGACAGCAATACTCACCAAATGAAAATGCCACCAGATTGATAGCTTCGGTAGTTCCGCGCGTGAAAATTACCTCATCCGACGAAGCAGAGTTAATGTAGCGGGCTACATAGCGGCGGGCTTCCTCGTGTGCTTCAGTAGCTTTCTGGCTCAGATAGTGCACGCCGCGGTGAATGTTGGCATTCAGATGCTTGTAGCCGAAGTTGATGCGATCAAGCACCACCTGTGGCTTTTGTGTGGTGGCAGCATTGTCGAAATAGATGAGTGGCTTACCGTATATTTTTTCCTCCAGTATCGGAAAATCGGCACGTATATTTTGTATTTCCTGTTCAGTCATTTGAGGTAAAACATTGTATGTTTAGACTGGCAAAAATAATCATTTTTTCTGATATAACTTTATCATGGGTAAGGTTGCTGATACAGAATAGATTAACGTTTTATTGCCGTAATGCTAAAATTTTGAATTCATAATAAGGCAGAGCGGTTTGCAAAAAATTTGTACAGTTTTCTTTGAGTTGAATGTCAATGAATTTTACCGAAAAAATAAACTAAGAAAAAGGTTTTTTATCTCAGGCTTATTCATCCCATATCGATTCGAGCGTGTATGGCCCGTCCGGAAAAACGGCAAATAATGCTTTGGCGTTGCGGTGGTTACGGTCAAGGCTCATAATGCTTTCCATGTCCTTTTCGTCGAGTAGAACGACCTCTGCACCCCCGTTTTCCTGTATTCGTTTGGGATTTACCGATTTGGGAATAACTGCTGTGCTGCGGTGCATACCCCAGGCAAGTATAACCTGTGCGGCTGAACAATAATGCTTGCGGGCAATATCCATGACTGTCGGATTTTGAAGGATAGAATTTTCATTATCGATAAGATGATGGCTGCCGAGTGGTGAGTAGGCTGTAACCAGGATACTGTTATCCTGACAAAAACGTACCAGTTCACGCTGTTGCAGGTAGGGATGAAGTTCCACCTGATTTACTTCCGGTTTTATTTCGGCGTTCTCCAACAGATTTTTTAGCTTGGGGATATTGAAATTGGATACTCCGATGTGCCTTGTAAGTCCCGATTTTTTGACATCTTCCATGGCCTTCCAGGTTGTGGTGAGAGGAAGTTCAGCGAGCGATATCAAACCTCCGGCATTCGCAGCCTGTTCCTGCCTGAATGCAAGTGGCCAGTGAATAAGATACAAATCCAGGTAATCCAGTCGCAAATCACTCAGCGATTTCCGGATAGCAGGTTCCACATCCTGCGGTGCATGAAAATTATTCCAGAGCTTTGAGGTTATAAACATTTCCTCCCTGGTAACAAGTCCTGTGGAAAATGCAAACTTCAGGGCATCGCCTATTTCCTTTTCGTTTTTATAAATGTAAGCACAATCGATGTGGCGATATCCGGCCCTGATGGCTTCAATCACAGCGTTGTACACTTCGGAAGGTTTGGAAAGCCAGGTACCAAGCCCCATTAATGGAAAGCGGTCACCGTTGGAAAAATGTAGTTGTTTCATAAGGTAAAGTATATATTATCCAGTTCATATAACATAAAACAGGGCATGAGTTACAAATGTACAATATTTAATTAAGTTATTTTGTTATTTCTTACATCATGAAAATATGTTTAATCAAACGAAGAGGCAGAAGGAAATTTTTTGAATTTGTTTTCAGCAATTAAATTCCTAAATTTGTACATTCATTCGTTTGCTTAGTCAAATAATTATTATAAACTTAATCTCAATAAAATGAAACGCTCCCTTTTCACCTTGTCTCTTGCCCTGTTCGGAATTATACTGTACAGTCAGAGTTCACCCGCCAAATTCAACATTATTCCGGAACCTGTCGCTACTGTCGAAAAATCCGGAAATTTCACCTTGCCAAAATCGGTAAATATTCTTCGTCCGGCAGGGAGTGAGAATGATATTACTGTCAATTTTCTGAAAGAAAAATTATCAAAAGCTACCGGAAGCAGAGTAACGGTGAAATCATCCGGTAAATCGGACATACAACTGGTGTTGAATGCAATAGCCGATCCAATGATTGGCAATGAAGGATACATTTTGTCGGTACGACCCAAAAAAATCACTATCCGGGCAAATAAACCGGCAGGATTGTTTTACGGTGCGCAGACATTGATTCAGCTCTTTCCACCCCAAATAGAAAGTCCGACAAAGGTTATTAATGTGGCGTGGAAAATTCCCGCTGTAGAAATTGGCGATTATCCGCGTGTTGGCTGGCGTGGGCTGATGCTCGATGTGGCACGTCATTTTTTTACAATAGATGAAGTAAAACAATATATTGATGCCATGGTGCGCTACAAATATAACATGCTTCACTGGCACCTTACCGACGATGAAGGTTGGCGAATTGAAATTAAATCCCTGCCTAAACTGACCGAAACCGGGGCCTGGCGGGTGGAAAAGGTTGGAAATTTTGGTGAATTTTCGCCTGCGCTTCCCGATGAACCAAAAACTTACGGAGGTTTTTATACCCAGGATCAAATCCGCGATATAGTGAATTATGCTGCCGAACGATTTGTACAGGTTATCCCCGAAATAGATGTGCCCGGCCATAGCCTGGCAGCCGTGGTGGCTTATCCCGAACTTTCGTGTACCGAAGGTGCCGACAAGTACACATTACGTGCCGGGGAACCCTTTATGGACTGGTCGCAGGGTGCCCCGCCCATTGCACTTATCGACAATACACTTTGTCCGGCCAATGAAAGAGTCTATGAATTTATGGATAAAGTGATGACTGAGGTGGCTCAGCTTTTCCCTTATCCGTATATTCATGTGGGAGGCGATGAAGCGCCGCATAATTTCTGGCAAAAAAATCCGCAGGTGCAGGAACTGATGAAACGGGAAGGGCTGACCACCATTCCGCAGGTACAGTCTTATTTTGAGAAAAGACTGGAAAAAATCATTCAGTCCAGGGGAAAAAAGATGATGGGCTGGGATGAAATTCTGGAAGGCGGTATTACACCCACAACGGCTTTGATGAGCTGGCGCGGTACAAAATATGGAATTGAAGCTTCGCGGTCCGGGCATTATGTGGTGATGAGCCCGACTACCTATGCTTATATTGATTACATGCAGGGCGATATTTCTACCGAACCGCCGGTATATAGTTCGTTGAGACTTAATAAAGCCTATCAGTTTGATCCGGTTCCACCCGAAGCCGATGCACGTTATATTCTGGGTGGACAGGCTAATCTGTGGACAGAGCAGGTGTACAACATTCGTCAGGTTGAATACATGACCTGGCCGCGTGGTTTTGCGATTGCCGAATCGGTCTGGTCGCCCAAGGAAAAGAAAAACTGGGAAAATTTCGTAAACAAAACCGAAAATCATTTTCAACGGCTGGATTATGCCGAAACAAAGTATTCACCGGCCATATACGATCCCATTGTAAGTGTCACGAAAAAAGAAGATAAATACTTCGTGGAATTGACAACCGAAATCAGCGGACTGGACATTTACACCAGTTTCGATAATTCCACGCCCGACCGTTTCTATCCCCGATACAAAGCACCTCTGTTAGTGCCGACCGATGCCCGGTTAATGCGAATAATTACTTACCGTGGAAAAGTACCCGCAGGCAGGCTGATGACAATACGGGTGGAAGACCTTAAGAAAAGAGCTAAATAACTGATACAATTACAGGCGGAATTGAAAAATTTCGCCTGTTTATTTTTTTGCTGTAACGGCTTTCGGAATGCTGATTTTGTTTTTCAATGACAGGAAATAATCCTCAAAATACCGTTTGGATAACGCTGAAACTCCAACCACAACTACAAATACTACCGGATAATAGATGAGTGAACCGGTCAGCAGGTCCATTTTCGACAAGTATTTTTGCAAAAACATCATCAGACCAAATATCAGTGGCATGTGGTACATGTAAATGCCATAGGAGATTTCACCCAGATAAGAAACGAAACGATTGCGCAACCGGATGATGCTGTGGTCAATGAGAGAAACGCCAATGATAAGATATAAAAACAGAAAGCAAATCATCAGTTGTGAAAACACAGGAGTTTTGAAAAAGATATTCCAGGCAGCGTTGTCAATGTTGATATTGAATATCAGATATACCACGAGCAGGGAATAAAGCAGTATTTGAATGGGAGTTTTATAAATTTTAAGTGTAGAGAGTGGAGTGTTGCGGTTGAATACAAAGTAGGCGCCCAATCCTCCTACAGCCATTGCTTCAAACTGAAAGATACTCACCAGATATGCGAAAAGTTTATTGTCAATCCAATAACTGCTAATCAGGATTAATAAAGCTTTTAAAACGATGATAGCTATTAATATTGGTAGTATGTGCTTTTTTGCAAATTTGAAAAGCGGTGCCCACAGCATATAGAATACCTCCTCGATACCGATGGACCAAAGCGGTTCAAGCAGATGATGTCCAAAATAGTAAGTCACCAGACCCGGCAGAAAGAACACAAAATAATACCAGCTCTGACTGAAAGTATATGGCATCACGTAGTTCAACCCAAATAAGTCAATGGCTTTAGGTAACAGCAACGTACCGAAAACGACCAGCAGGAAGTAAAGCGGCCATATTCGCAGTACTCTTTTCAGGTAAAAGCGTTTGATGCTGATGGTTCCGGTTTGTCGGTTCTCCTTCAGAAGCAGGTAGGTGATCAAAAAACCACTGAGTACAAAAAAGAAAGTTACAGCCACGCCTCCATCCTTGAACAGTCCCAATCCATTGAGATTTGGCAGCCCGTTTTTATGGCGGATGGTCTCCGAATGATGCATCACCACCAGAAATGCAGCAATAAACCGCAGAGAATTTAATCCTTCAAAAAGACTGATATTTTTATAGTTCGTCATAAATAATGGATGAGCATCACATTCGAACGGCAAAAGTAGATAATTCCGGCAATTAAATTCCGACAGATTTTGATTATTTACAAATATTTATTCTCTTTCCAGGCCGGTTACTCCTGAAGTTGTGAGGTGTTTAGTAATGCTGTTATTATTTTTTTTCCTATGTTCAATTAATTAATATTAACCGTTGTCACAGGTAGCAAAACGGAAAAAATGTAGTACTTTTGTGTGATTTTCCCCAAAAACTGTTTTTTCAATACAGAACCGTAAAAGTATGAATAAAACCATCCTGAATTCGCTTACACCTCATATTGTTGCTATACTGCTCTTTATCGTACTTTCATTCAGCTATTTCACCTCGGTACTGGAAGGGAAGAAACTGATTGCCCATGATACTCAAAGCTGGGTGTGTGATGCCAAAGAAACACTCGATTACAATGAGACGCACGATGATGTAACCCTTTGGACCAATGCGTTATTTGGCGGTATGCCCAATTATCAGATATCCATGTCGCAGCCCAATAACGTGCTGCAATATGTGGAAAAACTGGTGATGGAATTTCCACGACCGGTTTCAAATACCATTCTTTACCTTATCTGTTTCTACATCCTCTTGTTGGCATTCGGACTGAAGCCCTGGATGGCTGTGGTGGGTTCTATTGGTTTCACTTTTGCATCGTACAATTTCATCATCATAGCAGCCGGTCACAATTCAAAAGCCATCACCATTGCCTACATGGCTCCGCTTATAGGGGCTGTATTTCTGGCTTTTCGCCGGAAACGCCTGTTGGGTGGATTTCTCACAGCTTTCTTCTTAAGTCTGGCTATCCGGGCCAATCATATTCAGATTTTATACTACACGCTCATCGTGCTGATGATATTTGCAATAGTGGAACTGGTGTACAGCATTCGCGAAAAACAAATAAAGGAATTCTTAAAAACGGCAGTCGTTATGATTGCAGCTGCCATTGTGGCCGTAGGTATGAATGCCACCTCACTGCTTACCACCTACGAATACAGTCAGTATACCATGCGTGGTAAATCCAACGGACTGACTGCAGCTGCTACAAATTCACCCTCGGCAGTAAATACCGGACACGGGCTCGACAAAGACTATATCACCCAATGGAGTTATGGTGTGGATGAAACAATGACCCTGCTCATCCCAAACTTCAAAGGAGGAGCAAGCGGCGGTAAACTGAACATGAACAGCGAGACGGCTAAGTATCTGAAAAACCTGAATGTACCCGACAGCCAGACCGAACAGATAATCAGTCAGATGCCGCTCTACTGGGGTACCCAGCCGGGCACATCGGGTCCGGTTTATATTGGAGCCATCATCCTGTTCCTGTTTGTTCTGAGCTTATTTGTGGTTGATAAACGCACGCTGTGGTGGCTCGTGCCGGTGATTTTACTCACACTCATGCTTTCGTGGGGACGAAACTTTATGGCGCTTACCAATCTGTTTATCGATTATTTCCCCATGTACAATAAGTTCCGCACCGTTTCCATGACCCTGGTCGCTACCGGATTTGGAATTACACTGCTGGCATTTCTGGCGATGAAAGAAATTTTTGAAGGAAATATTGCACGGGAAAAACTCACAAAAGCAGTCTTCATCAGTATGGGAATTACGGCCGGTATCAGTCTGATATTTGCAGTGTTCCCGTCGCTGGCCGGAAGTTTTGTGTCACCGCAGGACGCACAATTTACGGGCGATTACTCCTTTCTGAAACAAACACTGCCACTGGACAGAAAAGCCATGCTCAGTGCCGATGCCTGGCGCTCGCTTGCGTTTGTATTGTTGGGTGGTATCATTATTCTTGCATATATCAAGGGATACCTCAAAAAAAATGTTGCCCTGGTTTTATTCGGCTTCTTTATTTTGCTCGACTTATTCCCGGTAGCAAAACGGTATTTGAATGATGGCAATTTTGAAAACAAACGTCCAACACAGTTGATACAAGCTACACCTGCTGATGAAATTGTGCTTCAGGATAAGTCCCAATACCGCGTAATGGATGCTACAGTGGATATTTTCAGCGATGCTACACCTTCGTATTTCCATAAAAACATCGGAGGTTATCATGCCGCCAAGCTCCGGCGCTATCAGGAACTGATAGAAATGCAGTTGCAGCATGAAATTGGTCAATTATTCGGTGCTTTTGGAAAAGCTACCACTCCTCAGTCCATTCTTCCAACGCTTGACTCGCTCGGTGTGCTCAATATGTTGAATACGAAATACATTATTTACAATAAAGAAGCAGCTCCTCTCGTTAATCCTTCGAACAATGGCAATGCCTGGTTTGTGCAAAATATACGGGTAGCAGCTAATGCCGATGAAGAAATGAAACTGGTGGGAGAAATTGACACCAAGCATGAACTGGTGATTGATAAATCGCTGGCAACCATGCTTCCGGCAACAATTACGCCCGACACAACGGCTAAAATCGAACTCACCAGTTATGCACCAAACCATTTGGTCTATAAATTTAACTCAACAACTGATCAGGTGGCCGTTTTCTCGGAAATATATTATGATAAAGGCTGGAAAGCTACTATCAATGGAAAAGAAGCGCCTTACACCCGTGTAAATTATTTGTTGCGTGCCATGCCATTGAAAGCAGGAAATTATGAAATTGAATTCCGCTTCGATCCTCAATCGTACAAAACGGGAAATCTGGTGGCTCTTCTATCTTCAATCATTTTGCTGGCAGCCATCGCATTACTGCTGTTCTACTATTGGAGAAAAAAGAAATCGATAAACAACAATACACCAACATTTAAATAAACAATGTCCAATTGGAAGCCCCGGTGGCCGACAGTTTTGGAATAAAAAGATATTATGTCAACAAAAAAACACAAGAAGTACAAGAAATCCAAATTACGTTTTCGCAACGCAAATCTTACAGCCACATTCAGTGTGTCACTGGTTCTGTTTATGATCGGTTTACTCACCCTTACCCTCTTTCTGGCACGTGACATGACCCGGTATGTGAAAGAAAATCTCAATCTCTCCATCGTACTGAGTGATGAAATTACACCAAAACAAACTGAACGGATTAAAAAATTTCTGGAAAAATCGGATTATGCCAAATCGGTAGACCTGATATCAAAAGAACAGGCACTGCAGGAGCATATTCAGAATTTGGGCGATAATCCCGAAGAATTTTTAGGTTTCAATCCACTCCTGGCATCACTCGAGGTGAAACTCAATGAAAAATATGCCAATGCCGACAGTGTATCGGTGCTCGAAAAAAAACTGTCGAAATACAAGGAAATTCAGAAGGTATCGTACCAGAAAGATATGATCACGATGGTGAACGAAAATATAAAAAAAATAAGCATCATACTCCTGGGAATAGCGGCCATTCTGATGTTAATATCGTTTGCACTGATTAACAATACCGTGCGTCTGAGCATTTATTCAAACCGTTTCCTTATCAATACCATGAAACTGGTGGGTGCCACTCACTGGTTTATCCGCAAACCGTATATCAAACGCAGTGTACTCAACGGTGTGATAGCTGCAGTCATTGCACTTGCTTTCCTGACCGGTTTGGTATTTTATTTTCAGAGTGAATTCGGTCTTCAGGCGCAGATGATAACCCGCAATACACAATTGATTGTTGCCGGTGTGGTTGTTGTTCTGGGAATACTACTTACTGCCGTTTCGTCCTATTTTGCAGTGGGAAGATACCTCCGTATGCGCACCAACGATATGTATTACGTTTAGTGTCGACTTAGTTTAATGTTCATATTTATTAATTTTGCTGTATTTATTTTATTCAGGCATGCAAAATTCACTTTCTAACCTTTTCGAACTATTTTAATTCAAAATAAAAATGGAAAATAAAAAATTTGGACTTTCCAAAATGAATTTCATCCTAATGGCTGTTGCTATGCTGCTGATTATCATTGGGTTTTTACTCATGACCGGAAAACCATCCGGCACTGAATTCAATCCCGACATATTCGGTACCCGCCGCATAATTGTGGGTCCCATGACATCGTTCATCGGGTTTTTATCCATGATTGGCGCCATTCTCTACACCCCGAAAAATAAATAATAAGAATGAGTTTATTCGAAACAATTATTATAGCCATCGTCGAAGGACTGACTGAGTACTTGCCGGTTTCCTCAACGGGACACATGATTATTGCCCAGAAATTGCTCAACGTGGAGAGTACCGAATTTGTTAAGGCATTCACCATTATCATTCAGTTTGGGGCTATTCTGTCTGTCATCGTATTGTACTGGAAACGTTTTTTTAAGCTCAATGAAATAATGATATTTGATAAAAATTCCGTTGGAGGTCTCACCAAGTGCGCTCGGTCAAAAGTGTATTTTCAGCGTTTTCTGTACAAATATGATTTTTACTGGAAACTGGTGATTGCATTTATACCAGCCATGATTCTCGGACTGCTGTTCAATGATTTGATTGACAAAATGCTCGAAAGTGTGATGGTGGTGGCTGTGATGCTGGTACTCGGGGGAATATTGATGCTTTTTGTGGATAAATGGTTCAATCATCCGTCCGAAAATCAAACGATGGACTGGAAACGGGCCCTCAAAATCGGTTTTTTTCAGTGTATTTCCATGATACCCGGTGTGTCACGCTCTATGGCTACGATTGTGGGCGGTATGACCACCAAACTGACCCGAAAAAATGCCGCTGAATTCTCGTTTTTTCTCGCAGTACCTACCATGGCAGGTGCTTCGGGATTAAAAATGGTGAAAATGCTAACCGAACCCGGCGGAATGGATATGCTCAGGGAAAATGCTATTACACTAATCATTGGCTGTGTGGTTGCATTTATTGTAGCGATGGCTGCTATCCGGTTTTTCATCGATTTCCTTACTAAATACGGTTTCAAGGCTTTCGGCTATTACCGGATAATTGTGGGAACTGTCATTATCGGCTTGCTTCTGGCAGGGTTGAATTTGAGCATGGTTTAGACTTTTTCGGTAGTTTTTATCAAATAAAATTAAAGTAACAACAGGTTGATGGATTTTATTGAAGGTGAGATATTGTATGTGAAAAAACCCCTGCGCTGGACATCGTTCGATGTGGTGAACAAAGTACGCTGGAAAATTTCACAAAAACTGAATAAAAAAAAGATTAAGGTCGGACATGCCGGCACGCTGGACCCGTTGGCCACCGGAGTAATGATACTATGCACCGGCAAAGCTACCCGACGCATAGAGGAATTCCAGTATCAGACCAAGGAATATGTGGCAACCCTGGAATTGGGAGCTACAACGCCTTCCTTTGACCTGGAGCATGAAATAGACACACGGTATCCTACCGCTCATATCACCCCCGAAATGATCGATGAGGTGATACACCGCTTCAAAGGTGAAATCTGGCAGGTGCCACCGGTGTATTCGGCCGTAAAAATTGATGGTAAAAGGGCTTACAACTATGCCCGTGATGGCCAGGAAGTGGAACTGAAAGCTAAACTGCTGGTGATAGATGAAATAGAAGTGATGAGTTACGATTTTCCGGTTTTAAAGATACGGGTAGTATGCAGCAAGGGTACCTATATCCGCGCTTTGGCCCGGGATATCGGCATTGCATTGCAAAGCGGTGCACATCTTATAGCACTGGAGAGAACCCGTATCGGTGATAAAACTCTCGAAGATTGTCTCGATATCGACGAATTATTGAAACAAATTGAAGAGCAGGATTGTTACTAATTGGATATTAAGTCATTGGTACAAAAACTTAGTGATTGAGTTACTGGTATCAATCCATCTGTAATGGTTATGTGAATCTGTTTTTCTGAGAAATTTGAGAAAACAGTGAATTTGATTGTATGTTTTTTTTATTATAAAAAAAAGATAGTGCATCTATATATAAGCAATAAAACTTGTAAAACGAAGTAAATTAAAGAATATGAAATTATCTCAATTTAAGTTCAAATTGCCGGATGAATTGATTGCTCAATATCCGGCCGTTCATCGGGACGAATCACGTCTCATGGTTTTGCATCGAAAAACCGGTGAAATTGAACATAAAATTTTCAAGGATGTCCTTAATTATTTTGATGAAAATGACTTGTTTGTTTTCAATGATACCAAGGTTTTCCCGGCCCGTCTGTTTGGAAACAAGGAAAAAACGGGTGCACAGATTGAAGTTTTTCTGCTCCGGGAACTTAACCGGGAAGGACGTCTGTGGGATGTGCTGGTAGAACCTGCCCGCAAAATAAGAATTGGAAATAAACTTTACTTCGGCGATGATGACTCTGTTGTGGCTGAAGTCATTGACAATACCACTTCGCGGGGTCGCACACTCCGTTTCTTATTTGACGGCACACACGAGGAGTTCAAAAAGGAACTGCACAAACTGGGAGAAACTCCGCTTCCCCACAATATAACCCGTCCGGTTGAACCCGATGATGAAGATCGTTTCCAGACTATTTTTGCACGGAACGAAGGAGCTGTTTCAGCGCCCGGTGCCGGATTGCATTTTAGCCGCGAGTTGATGAAACGAATGGAAATCAAGGGAATAAATAGCGCATTTGTTACCTCGCACATGAGTTTGGGTAATTTCAGGGACATCGATGTGGAAGATCTCACCAAGCACAAAATGGACTCGGAGCAGATGCAAATCACCCCTGAAACCGCCGATATTGTGAACGCTGCCCACGATGCGGGTGAAAACATCTGTGCTGTAGGCGTTACTGTGATGCGGGCACTGGAAACGGTAGTGGGCACCGAAGGCCGTATTAAACCCCTGGACGGATGGACGAATAAATTTATTTTTCCTCCTTATGATTTTACTGTTGCCAATTCGCTGATATCCAACTTTCATCTGCCTTACTCCACATTGCTTATGCTGGAAGCTGCCTTTGGAGGCTACGAACAGGTGATGGAGGCGTATGAAGTTGCCATTAAAGAAAAATATCATTTTGGAGTGTACGGCGACGCTATGCTTATTATTTGATAAACCATTAACTTCAAACAAAAAAATCCGTTGAATAATTTCAGCGGATTTTTTTGTTTAGTCAAGCTCCATATCCAGGTTTTTGCGAAGCAACGCTAAAGCCGGATTTGCATCTGCCATTTTTTTATAAATTTCCTGTGGATTCAGGTAGACCTTTTGTTCCTCATCGGGAATAATATCAATCTGAAAATTCAGGGAATTGTTGTGTAGTGTTTTCCTCAAAAATTCCAACGCATGCATCTGACTGATTTCTTTTTCCTGAAATTTATTATCCAGCGATAAGTTAATGTTATTATCCATCCCTATGGTCGGAATATGGCTAAGCAGAAATCCCCTGGTTACCTGATCTTTTTCAAACTGATTGGCAAAAGATTTCCAGGCATCAGTAAGCTGATCGGCTGTAAACGGTTTATCGGTGGTCAAACCCTCGTCAACGCTCGAACCATTTTCCGGTTGACTGATGCCGGTGGGTTCGGTTTTGATCGATGATATGGAGATACTTGGCGGACGATTTGTTTTTCCCACCGATACCACAGCCGGTTTTTTGGGAGCTGCCGTTATTTCTGCCGGATTAGCACTGGTGGCGGCTGGTGGCGTTATTTCGGCCGGTGCAGGCTCAGCAAGAACTTGGGCTTGCTGCGGAGGAGTAACTACGGGTGCAGTTTGTGATCCGCCCTGTCCGGTTTGATTGATGGTTGCTGTTTCTGTTACTTCCAGTGGCTTGAGTGGTGTTTTCTCAGCGGTCAGTACTTTTTTTTTATCAGTCGTAAGTTGACTGATTCGTATTAAGGCCAGTTCCACCAGCAGCCGTTTGTTTTTACTAATTCGGTAATTCAGATCGCAATCGTTACTAATTTTCAATGCATCGAATATGAATTCCGTCGGACATGCCGAAGCCTGCTGACGGTAACGTTCAGCGATTTCGGCACCCACTTCGAGCAACTGTAAGGTGCTGGCATCCTTGCTCACCAGCACATCCCGGAGATGGGAACTCAGTCCGGTAATAAAGTGTTGTGCTTCAAATCCTTTATTGAGTACTTCGTTGAATAGCAACAGCGATTCGGCCACATTACCATGCAGAAATGCATTCACCAGGCGAAAATAATATTCATAATCCAATACGTTCAGGTTATCAATCACATCCTGATAGGTGATGTTATTGCCACTGAAACTTACCAGTTGGTCGAATATAGAGAGTGCATCGCGCATTCCGCCATCACTTTTCTGAGCTATAACATTCAAAGCACTTTCTTCAATCGTCACATGCTCCTCACCGGCAACATATTTCAGGTGGTTGACCGTGTCGGTGATGGAAATGCGGTTGAAATCATATATCTGACAGCGCGAAAGTATAGTTGGTATGATTTTATGCTTTTCAGTGGTTGCCAGAATGAATATGGCATGAGCAGGCGGTTCTTCGAGTGTTTTCAAAAAAGCATTGAAAGCACCTGTGGAAAGCATATGAACCTCATCGATGATATAAACGCTGTATCGTCCTACCTGCGGTGGTACGCGCACCTGATCGGTAAGGCTGCGGATATCGTCCACGCCGTTGTTGGATGCAGCATCCAGCTCGTGAATATTGTAGGAGCGCTGCTCGTTGAAAGTTTTGCACGATTCGCACTGGTTGCAGGCTTCGTAATCTTCGGTGAGATGTTCGCAGTTGATTGTTTTGGCAAAAATACGTGCACAGGTGGTTTTTCCCACACCACGCGGACCGCAGAAAAGATAAGCGTGCGCCAGTTTATTGCTTTTAATGGCATTGCGCAGGGTAGTGGTAAGCGATTCCTGACCCACTACTGATCGAAAGGTGGCAGGGCGATATTTTCGGGCTGAAACAAGGAATGATTCCATTAAAAGATACTTTTTTTGAAATTAAAAAACGAAATACAAATGTACAATTTTTTCAGCACAAATCAAATAGCGACTTTACTGTCGGGAATTGTAAACGGGCAATCAGTTTTTTTTCTGCTTAAATACTTGCAGCGCAGTCGGCATGCAACCCCGAAAACGTCAGTTCACCACATCCACCACCGCTGCTGCCGATGATGTATAGCTGCCGAGCACACCGATACCATTTTTGATATTCGAATGAATTTGAACCGGTTCTGTAAAAGGATTTCCGCTTAAATTTGCGGCAGCGCTTGATGACCGGGCATACAGATAATAATCCGGTGAAATTTGTTGTAAATAAATGAAGTAGGTGCTTCGTTGTTCTTTGCGAAATTGGGACTCGTAGCCTGAAAAGTCTTTCTGATCAACAGTTATTATGTTGTAAAATTTCAACTCGTACTCTTTTCCATTTAATAAATCATCCGCAAAAGTATCGTAGTTGTAGTTGTTTCTCGAAAACTCAAAAAGGCTTCCTATGTCATTGGTTTGCTGATTTCCAAAAACAATGTCCTCAAAATTACCCAGATACACATCCAAAGCAGAATCTTCGAAATAGATCCGCTTTCTCACCACCAGGCGGTAATAGTTTCTTTTATCACCATCATCTTTGAACTTTACCCGAAAACTGATTTTTTTCAGGGTGAGTTCCGAGAGTGTATCTTGTGAATTCATTCCTCCATATCCGCCTTTACTGCCAATGTAATATTCTTTTTCAATGACAGAAGAAGTGTCTACTTTCAGAATAGGAGTCTGTGCGGGTATTACTGAAGTGCCTGATATTGTGGTAAACCCCTGAGCAGCAACTTCTATTTTGATTTCCTCACCCGGATGAGGTCTGTAACCCGACAGATAAATTCCGTATCCCGTGTGAACCATTTTTTCTTTCAGTATGCCATTTACATACAAATTAAAATCGGCATTCGTTACCCTGTCAAACACATAACCCTCATCCAAAAAGAAGCGTGATTTGGTCACTTCGGCTTTGATAACAGAGTCGGGTGTGACAAAGCTGCTCACAACCAGCATTGGGCTGGTGATTTTCCCGTTGAATTCAATTGTTTTGTCGCATCCGCAGGTGAGTAGGCCAATAATCAAAACAGCTAAAATATGTTTCGTTTTCATTTTCTTAAAATTTATAACTGTAACTAACAGATGGAATGATAGGGAACAGGGTTACCTGTTTCAAAACGTTTTTGCTCTCGTATCGACCCGTTTTTGGGTCGTAACTACCCTCCGACGACTGATAAACCATAAATGGATTGAACTGATTATACACATTGTAGATGCTGATGTTCCAGGTGCGGATGCCGTGTTTTTTCTTTTTATGAAAATTCACACCCAGGTCCATTCGGTGGTAATTGTTGTAGCGGTAGTTGTTGCGCGAACTGATGTAAGTCTGAGGGGCAGGGTAGTTGTAAGCCTCGTTTACGTTTGGTATCACCGGTCCTTCGTTGGTGTGCAGCCCGAGTGTGGCTGTATTTCCCGTAGCAAATACCCAGTTGCCCGAAAGGTCAATTTTTTCGGAGAATTTGTGCATTACCGTCAGACTTAAATCGTGACGCCGGTCGTATTTAGCGGGAAAAATTCGACTATAGTTAAGCTCCTGTCCGGGGCGGTCGAAGAGTCGTTCGGTTTTCGACCAGGTATAACCAAGCCACCCGGTAGTGTTCCCAAACGACCGCTGTGCCAGAAATTCCACGCCATAGGACCATCCGCGCCCCATCACCACTTTTTCTTCCCAACCCGATGATTCACCCATAAACGATGCACCATCCTTGTATTCTATCAGGTTATCCATGGACTTGTAGTACCCTTCGAGGGAAAGATCGAGCAGATTTTTCAGGTTGTAGAATATGCCGAATGCATACTGGTCCGACTTCATCGGGTCGATGAGCTGCGTGGCAGGCACCCACAGGTCGGTAGGCATGCTGATGCTGTTGTTCGAAAGCAGGTGAATGTACTGATTCATGTGTGCATAGCCGGCTTTGAGCGAGAGATAATCGGTAAGCAAAGCACGAAATCCCAAACGTGGTTCGAGTGAATAATAATTTTTCTGCCGTACATTGAAAGTTGAGAAATGGATGCCTGCATTAATTTTGAACCTGTCAGTGAGTGTGATATTATCTTCCACGTAAGTCATTGATTCGTGTGCATAGATATTTCCTTTGCCTATTACGGTGTCAATTTTCTGATTTTGACTATTGTTATTATTGAAAAAATAGAACGTAGATACATCGGGACGGAATGTGTGGTACGTATAGTTGGTGCCGAATTTTATATCGTGTGATGTATTGGGTGAATAATCAAAATCGGCTTTCAGCGAATAATCCTCTATACCTGAGCGGTAGCCCACTTTGAACTCTTCGGTCTGTGTCTTGGGTGGATTGGTGGTTTTATCCGTACTTTCTGAAAGGTATCCTACATTCATGTTGGAACGATAGCGGGTGTAGGCGCCCGTTATGTTCATAAACAACTTATTGGTAACCACGTGATTCCATCGCAGTGCAGCAATGGCATTTCCCCAGTCCCAGTTCAGGTTCATCCAGTCGTTTTCACTTCTTTCGCCATACGAAGTTTTGTCAGTTCGGAATTTGGTATAGATGGCATCGTCGCCCAGGTAGGCACTCAGAAAAAGTTTATCTTTTTCGGAAAACTTATGGGTAAATTTGGCATTCAGATCATAGAAATAGTAACCGGCGGTGGTGCTCCCGGCATACTCTCCCATGTTTTGTCGGGAATAATACCTGATGATGGGCTGGCTCAGGACATCAATATAGGTGCGTCGTGCCGAAATGTTGAAGGTGGTTTTTTCTTTCCAAATCGGACCTTCGAGGTTAAATTTGGAAGAAATAAGTCCCACGCTTACATTGCCGTGGTAGTTTTTATCGTCGCCGTCTTTCATACGCACATCCACTACCGACGAGAGTCTTCCACCAAATCGTGCCGGAAAACTTCCCTTGTACAAAGTTACATTTTTTACCGCATCGGTATTGAAAGCCGAAAAGAATCCGAACATATGGTTGACGTTGTAAATCGGAATACCATCCAGCAGCATCAGGTTTTGATCAGGTCCGCCACCGCGCACATACAATCCGGCCGAACCTTCGGTGCCCGACTGCACTCCCGGCAGCAGCTGCAGGGCTTTTATCAGGTCATTTTCGCCAAACAGAGAGGGAATATTTTTAATTTGCTCAATGGGCACCTCGATGGCGCTCATCTGTGTGCTGTGTACGCCCACTTCGCTGCGTCGGCCAGTTACCGTTACTTCCCGCAGGGTAATGCTTGCCTCCAGTTTTACATGAATGACGGTGTCTTTGGTCAGTTTGAACTCTCTGAATTGTGGAGAATATCCCACATAACTGTAATTGAGACTTACATCACCGGCATTCAGTGTAATGGAATAATGTCCGTAATTGTTGCTCACAGCGCCTTTTCGGGAAACGTCGTCAAAAACCGAGGCATTCAGCAGCGTCTCACCGTTCGACTGGTCGGTAATGTATCCACTGATTGTATAGCGTTGAGCATAAGCAGACAATGTCAGGGAAATAAAAATCAGGAACAGAACAGATATTTTTCGGGTATGCATACTCTACTTTTTTATTAGGTCACAAAGATAAAGGAAATTTTACAGGAAAAAATTCTGTCACCAGAAGTTGAGTTAACGACCAATATTATTACGTGTATTTTAGTATGTAAAGCTACATAGGATTTGTTTCAGTAGAAGAAAAAAAACTCCGGCAGGTTAATATGCCGGAGTATCCAATTAAAAAAAGGTTTAGTATATTGACCGACCGCTGATTGACGACCGGAGAATTTTATTTTTCTTTCTTTCGTTATTTTTTCTGAGTTGGTATCTGAGCTATTTTTTTTCTGATTTTCTCTCCGCTTTTTCTTGCGCTTTCTGCTCTTTTCTTATCAATTTTTCAGTTTCTCTTATTGTCTTTTCGCTCTCGTGTACCAGGTATTTGTATTTTGTCCTGTGAGTCTCATTCTCGGTATATGGAGCGTCGGTATTCAGGAACAACTGTACCTGAGGCGATTTCCGCAGGTTAATGTTTTTGTATTTTTCCGGAACGGATTTAATAACAAACCACAGACCACCGTCGTCGTACATGTACACTTCTTTCTGTAGGTCGTAATAAATGTTTTGCTGCGGAAAATAGATGTGCCTTGTTTGATCACGGTATCCGTTGGCAGGTGCCCAGTCGGGTGGTGTGGCCTGTAACTGCTGCGGTAAAGTGAACATCACGGAAAGCAGGACAACGAATAAAGCTGCCAGATTTTTCATATCAATCTTAGTTTATGTTGGGGTAAAAGGAAATTCTGTCGTATTTAATTGTTGACCAAACTTCGTGCCAAAAAAACGCCCTTTGTCAAAAATATTGACAAAGGGCAGTTTTTTATTTCTAATTTCTGACTTCTAATTTCTGACTTCAGATCACAACAGGTATTGTTCGCTGATGGATTTGTGTTCCTGTACCCTGCGAATGGTATCGGCAAACATATCTGAAATGGTTAGAATTTTTGCTTTCTCACATTTATTGCAATCAAACGGTATCGAATCTGTAAATGCAATTTCGGTCAGGGCAGAATTGGTTATATTTTTGATGGCAGATCCCGACATGACCCCGTGTGAAACAATGGCCCGAACGCTAACAGCTCCGTTTTCAATCATCAGGTTGGCTGCTTTGCAGAGTGTGCCGGCGGTGTCAACCATATCGTCCACAATGACTACATTTTTACCAACAACATCACCGATTATTCTCATCTCACCTACCACATTGGCTTTCTCACGTGTTTTATGGCAGAGTACCATAGGCACTTCCAGGTGTTTGGAGTAGGAACCGGCACGCTTGGAGCCACCAACATCGGGCGAAGCGATTACCAGATTTTCAAGATTTAAAGATTTGATATAGGGGATAAAAATGGTGGAACCATACAGGTGATCGACGGGTACATTGAAGAAACCCTGTATCTGATCGGCATGCAAATCCATGGTGATGACGCGGTCAACTCCCGCTACAGTGAGCATGTCAGCTATCAACTTGGCTCCGATGGATACACGCGGCTTGTCTTTCCGGTCCTGCCGTGCCCACCCAAAATAAGGTATTACCGCTATGACCTTGTAAGCCGATGCCCGTTTGGCAGCATCAATCATGAGCAAAAGCTCCATCAGGTTGTCCGAATTGGGGAAAGTGGATTGAACCAGGTAAATGTATTGTCCGCGGATGGATTCTTCGTACGACACGGAAAATTCCCCGTCCGAAAAGTGTTCGATATTCATCTTTCCAAGAGGCCAGTTTAAACTTTTACAGATTTTTTCGGCTAAATAGCGGCTCTTTGTTCCCGAAAATACTTTGAAAAGGGTGGAATCTTCTGACATAAATTAGATGATTAGAGGTTAGATGATATTTTTCACAAAAGTACTTATTTTGGATTAAACCGGAAATTATTTTCCCTATTAATTCCCTATTTTTTTTTATCAGGTTTTATGTCTCTGAATAATAAGAATATACTAACCCCGAATTTTAGTAACGATCGTAATTTTAGTTCTCGCAATCGTTTGAAATCAATTTAATCTTGTTTTATCTCAAAATGAGTAAACGAATTTATTTTATCCACTATTTTTGAATATTATTTTGAGAAAATGTTTCAGTAAGCATTGTAATAATCAGATAGGAGCAGAGTTTTACCCTTTTGATTATCACAAATCGAAACCTAACGTGTCAAAAACACATTTATACCCATGAAAATACATTTTAAATTATCCTATTTTACAAAATGGGGACAACGGATTCTGGTTAGCGGAAATATTCCCGAACTGGGAAACGACGATTTTTCCCGGGCATTACCCCTCCGGTTTCAAGGACATGAAGATTGGGTTGCCGAACTGGATTGCCCCGTCACCGAAAATCAGGTGATCAGTTATAAGTATTTACTGTACGACGAAACCAACAGCAGTTACACCGAAGAGTGGGGCGATGACCGAAATGTAGCTGTTTACTCCAATAATCCCGAACATTATTTCTGCTTCGATACCTGGAATTCGGTGAGCAGCAACGACAATGTATTCATGACAAGTCCTTTTCAGGAAGTGCTGCTGAAAGTTAATACCGCCACTGCACCACCAAAAAGAAATAAAAAATTCACCCATATTTTTAAGGTTAAAGCTCCATTGCTGCATGCCCGGCAAACATTGTGCATCATTGGCAACTGCAAGGAATTGGGCAGCTGGTCGGTGACCGAGCCATTGATGATGTATAAGGAGGGCGAGAACTGGATTGTAAAAGTTGACCTGAGTAAGGTTAAATCCGAAGTTCATTATAAATATGGAATTTATGATTTTGATGAACAGCATTTTATGTTCTTTGAGCAGGGACCCGACCGGATAGCGGCTGTAATAGGCTCTGCCAATACGTTGGTGCAGGTTCACGACGGTTTTGTGCGTATGAACAACAATTCGTGGCGTGGAACTGGTGTAAGTCTTCCTGTATTTAGTATCCGTACCCGTCGCAGCTTTGGGGTGGGCGATTTTGAAGATATGAAACTGTTTATCGATTGGGCGGTAAAGGTGAATATGAAACTTATTCAGGTTTTACCGCTGAATGATTCGAATGGCACCCATACCGATGCCGATGTATTACCCTATGCAGCCATTTCGGCTTTTGCACTTAATCCGCTGTTTCTCCATCTGCC
>CALMZF010000287.1 GCA_937870645.1 uncultured Paludibacter sp.
AAATCCCTAACGGACTGGAAGTGTGCAAGAAACAGCTTTTCTACATGATAGACCGTATGCAAAATGTGGAGGTAAACGAGGAACAGATTGCACCCTACATGGGTCAGATCATGAAACAAATGGAAGATCTGCCCAAGGAGGAAATGATTAAACGTTTTGTATCGCTTGAATTTAACAGATTCCTGGATTATTACAAAAATGCATCCGATCTGAATATTCCTGAACATTCGACACGAGACCGTGATGGTAGAAGCGACCGCGAAGGCAGAGGTGAACGCAATGGAAATGAAGGTGGAAATCGCCGCAGAAAAACGGGTGAACGGGTTCGCCTGAAAATTAACCTGGGAGCCAAAGAGGGCATGAATCCAAAGAGAATTCTGGGGATAATCAACGATGTAACTGAAGACAAATCCATTAATATCGGCGATATTGAGATAACGAACAAATTCACCTTCTTCGATGTATTCGAAGACCAGAAGGATAAAGTGCTCAATTCATTCAGGCATGCCGAAGATATGGAAGTGTCGGTAGCTAAAGGATCAAAATCGGGTGGAGATTATTCGGACCGGGGCAAGCGCGACTACAGTTCAAAAGAACGAAAAAGCAGTGGCGCTAGCAATTACCGAAACGAGGAGAAACCCTGGAGAAACCGCGATACGAAAAGTTCGGGAAATGATAAAAAGAAAAGATGGAAAACTGCCTAACCGCTGATTTGAAATAAAAACAAAGAGCTTATTCACAACGAATAAGCTCTTTGTTTTTATGGATTTTTAAGAACTCTGATATTAGAATGTCAGTTCTTCGTAAGGCAACCCGAAGGTGTCAGCTACCGCTTTGTACACCACTTTCCCATTGACAATATTCAATCCAAGGCGCAGATCCGGATAAATGCCACAAGCTGTTTCCCAACCCATGTCAGCCAGCAGCAATGCATAAGGCAGGGTAGCATTGGTTAGCGCCAGTGTGGATGTAAATGGAACAGCTCCGGGTATGTTGGCCACACAGTAATGAACTATTTCATCCACTTTATAGGTGGCTTCGGCATGTGTAGTGGGGTGCGAAGTCTCGAAACAGCCACCCTGATCAATAGCCACGTCAACCAATACCGATCCCGGCTCCATGAGTTTGAGCATGTCTTTGGTAATGACATATGGCGCTTTTGCACCCGGTATGAGTACTGCGCCAATCACCAGATCAGTGGAAGGAAGAATTTCCTCAATATTGTATTTGCTCGACATCAGGGTCACCACATTGGCAGGCATAATTTCGCTCAGGTAACGTAGCCTTGGCAATGAAATGTCGCAGATGGTAACGCGGGCACCGAGGCCGGCTGCCATCAATGCGGCATTTTGTCCCACTACACCGCCACCAATTACAAGAACGTTGGCAGGTTTAACACCCGGTACTCCTCCAAGCAATATACCTTTTCCACCTTTGGGCTTTTCAAGGTATTTGGCACCTTCCTGCACCGACATACGTCCGGCAACTTCAGACATTGGAAATAACAATGGCAGCGTTCGGCCAATTTCCACCGTTTCGTAAGCCAGACATACAGCCTTGCTATCTATCATGGCACGGGTAAGTTTTTCGTCGGAAGCAAAGTGAAAATAGGTAAACACCAACTGATTGGGGCGGATTAATTTGTATTCGCTCTCAATCGGTTCTTTTACTTTCATGATCATTTCTGCTTCAGCATATACGCTTTCGGCATCGGGCAAAATCTGTGCACCGGCCTTGATGTAACGTTCGTCCGAAAATCCGCTGTTGACGCCGGCACTTTTCTGTACATATACCGTATGACCCCTCAGTACAAGGGTGTAAGCTCCCGATGGAGTCAATGAAACACGGTTTTCATTGTTCTTAATTTCTTTTGGAATTCCTATTTTCATGGTTTTAAATGTTGATGAATTTTACGGGATAAAAATACGATAGTTTTTTGACAAATTGATATATTTATCCGGAAATATTGCAGATTTCAGCAAAATAATTTCTGATTTGGCGAATGTGGGCGTTTTGTTGCTAACTAAATGTCTGATTTTAATCCAATAATTCGTTCCGGTTATTCCTCTTCAAAAGTGAAATAGGGTTGATCTTTTCTGGGAGCGGGTCGCAGATTTTTGAGCGGTACATATTCCACCGTTACTACCGAAGGATCCAGATCAAGTATTTGTGTATCGGAAGTAGTGAATTTTTTTATGCCGTAATACATCGAAAGTATGGCTCGGGATATCGTAGGCAAATCCATATTGCGCACAATTCTCTCCACCACCACAAATCTCCAGTCGCCTTCAATATTTGCTTCCTTCAGGGAGGGATAGCGGCTCGTCAGATCCACTTCTCCCTTTTTCTCCATTTCCTTGCAAATGCGGCGCACATACGTATCGACATGAATGCCCATTTTGAAACCGGCGCGAATGTTTACCCGGAATATCTTACCCGGAATAAATGTTTTCACTTCGTAGCTGAATTCGTAGGGCTCGTCGCTTCGGGTGAGGTACACAAACCAGTATGTATCAGCCCGTTTTGGTTGTTTGTTGATGATTGACTGGATGATCTTCGATTCCATTTCGTCGGCATATTTGGCACGGGTTACATATACCAGGTGTGTGGCAAATTTCGGCACTTCCCTGTCGTTGCTTATTTTATCTATCTGAGGTATATGTCTGGCAATGGGTATGTACGAAACGCTGCGGTTTTTAATTCTACGGCCGTTGTACCACACATACATGATAAAAAACAAGCCACCGGCAATCACGATGGTAACATACCCTCCATGAACGAATTTTAGCATGTTGGCAGTAAAAAAACCACCTTCGAGGGTGATGAAAAACAGGGTGACGGGAATGCTGAACCAAAGTGGTTTTTTTGAATTATAAAGATAAATAAACAAAAGTACCGTAGTCATCATCATGGTGATGGTGATGGCCAGTCCGTAAGCAGCTTCCATATTTGATGAGCTGGCAAAGAACAGCACTACAATAATACATAGTACCATGAGTGCATGATTAACCAGCGGAATGTACAGTTGACCCTTAATTTCGGTGGGGTATTTGATGTGGATATTGGGCCATAAATCCAGTGAAACGGCTTCGCTGATGATGGTGAATGAACCGCTGATAAGTGCCTGACTGGCAATAATGGCTGCCAGTGTAGCCATAGCCACCCCGATAAATGAAAACCAGGAAGGCATCATTCCGAAAAAGGGGTTTACACCTTCGTAGAGGTTATTGGGATGGGTGATTATCCATGCACCCTGTCCCAGATAATTCAATATAAGTGTGGTTTTCACATAAATCCACGAAATCCGGATGTTCTGAAGTCCACAATGTCCCAGATCTGAATAAAGAGCCTCAGCACCGGTGGTACAGAGGAATACAGCGCCCAGAATAATCAATGCATTGGGCGATGCCAGTATCAACTTCACGGCATATACGGGATTGAAAGCAGCCAAAACATGGGGAAATGAAAGCAAAGCATAAATACCCAGTGCACCGAGCATGGTAAACCACAGGAACATGATGCCCCCAAATGTTTTACCCAGACGCGAAGTTCCCAATGGTTGTATTAAAAACAGGAATACCAGAATAGCTATGGTAATGGGTAAAATAGGTAATGCAGGCTGCAGGGCATTCAGCCCTTCCACCGCCGAAATAACGGTGATTGCCGGTGTGATTACCCCGTCGGCAAGCAGGGTGGAAGCACCGATAGCTGCTATAAAGTATGCCCACCTGTAATTTTTACGGATAAGTGCATATAGTGATAATATCCCACCTTCACCATGATTATCGGCACGAAGGGTGATAAGCACATATTTTACGGTGGTTTGCAGGGTAAGCGTCCAGATGATGCAGGAAATGGCACCGTAGATAAATTCGGGATTGGCTTTCTGGCCTGCAGGCAAACCACTGAGAATGGCTTTCATCACATAGAGCGGCGAGGTGCCAATGTCGCCATAAACTATTCCTACCGCCAGAAATAGCCCCATCAGGCCGAAAGGCACTTTATGTTCTTTGTTCATTTGCTAAAAAATGAGTATTTTTAAAACGTGCAAATTTATTTAATATTCTTTGTTTTTTATCAGGTAAGGAGGAAAACCTTGAAAAAAATCGAGACTTTATATCTTAGAAGGTTTGTTCAGATTTACCTAAAACTATTTTTAACCTATAACCAGAAAGGTTTTGGAAAAACTTTTGTAATTTTGTCAGCTAATTTGTCAATTTTGTCACTTAATTTTTCTTGTCAGATGATTAACAGTGCAAAAATGTGGAACTTGATATGAAACCTAAAGAATTACAAGCCGTTAAGCAGCGATTTGGTATTATTGGAACCTCCGAATTACTCGATCGGGCTATCGATATAGCTATTCAGGTAGCTCCTACCGATTTATCTGTTCTGATTACCGGCGAAAGCGGTGTGGGGAAAGAAAATTTCCCGCAGATAATACATAACTACAGCCACCGCAAACACGGTCCTTACATTGCAGTCAACTGTGGCGCCATACCTGAAGGAACCATTGACTCCGAACTTTTCGGACATGAAAAAGGCTCATTTACAGGTGCTACAGCCGACCGGAAAGGCTATTTTGAAGTTGCCGACGGAGGAACCATATTTCTGGATGAAGTGGGAGAACTGCCCCTGTCAACACAGGTGAGACTCCTGCGCGTGCTCGAGGCCGGTGAGTTTATCAAAGTGGGGTCCTCAAAAACACAAAAAACCGATGTACGGGTAGTAGCTGCCACCAATATGAATATCATACAGGCTACCCGCGACGGACGATTCC
>CALMZF010000288.1 GCA_937870645.1 uncultured Paludibacter sp.
GAAAATATATCGATAAACGATAAATATATTTTGTTTATCGGAAATAGTGTGTTATTTTTGCATCGTAAAAATACATTTCATTGAAAACAGATTAAAAACAGATATTTATGGAATTTAATTCTAAAAACAGAAGATTAGGCGTTTTGACAGTTTTAGCAATTATCATTTATATTGCGCTGATTTTGTCATCGTTTTTTTCGGGAATAGATGATTTTATGCTGGGATTTGAAGAAGGGAGTAAAAAGTCAACTAGTATGAAGGAGGGTAAAATACAAACAAAAAATCTTACTACTGTTTATTTTCTTGATTTAAAGGCAAAGCCCGGATACTCGACTTTCCCTGATAGTATCAGTAATATGAAAGGAAACGGGAAAATAGCAATCCGTTATGACAAAGCGCAGGCTCATTATAATGATTTCACCGAAAAAGTAGCTAATCGTTCGTTTTATGACACATCTCAGATAATTCTTTCATTGCTTACGCTTGTAATTATTGCAATGATACCCGTGTTTTTTATAAAACTAAACGTCAGGCTGAAGAAAGAACTTGTATTTGATAAAAGAAATATTAAGAATATGCGATGTATTGGTGTTTTGCTTCTGCTGTATTATCTGGTTTCGTTCCTTCAGAACTGGGTGGTTTATAGCATGAACATACAGGTATTCGAATTCAGGGATTATGTTATTCAGTTTGAACAAGCTGATTTAATCTGGGTGTTGCTTGGAGTGGTTGTACTTTTATTTGCGGAAGTATTGTCACGTGGTTCGCAGTTGAAAGAAGAGCAGGAATTAACGATTTAAGAAGAGAGAAAAAAATATGCCGATTATAATAAATTTAGATGTGATGATGGCTAAACGAAAGATTTCATTGAATGAACTTTCGGAGCGTATAGGAATTACGCCAACCAATCTTTCCATTCTGAAAACCGGAAAGGCAAAAGCCATTCGTTTCAGTACGCTGGAAATGATTTGCAAAGAACTTGACTGCCAGCCGGGTGATATTCTGGAATGGGATGGAAAAACATCAGAAGAAGAACAATAGATTTTTACAAACTAAATAATTACAACTTAAAAAATGAAAAGAATTTATTTATTTGTCGCAGCATTGTTTATCGCTACGTTCAGCTCATTTGCACAACAGCAAATGCCGCCTATTCCGGTTGATAAAGACGTACGGATAGGAAAACTTGACAACGGACTGACTTATTACATCCGTAAAAACAATTTACCTGAAAATCAGGCTAACTTCTACATTGTACAGAAAGTGGGGTCCATGCAGGAAGAAGAAAATCAGCGTGGTCTGGCTCACTTCCTGGAACATATGGCTTTCAACGGTTCCAAAAATTTCCCGAATGACAGCAAAGGAAAAGGAATAATTCCCTATCTGGAAACTGTCGGTGTGAAATTCGGACAAAACCTGAATGCCGGGACCAGTTTTGACTATACCGTTTATAATATTGATGCAGTGCCAACAGCCAAACAAGCCGTTTTGGACTCTTGCCTTCTTATTTTACACGACTGGTCAGGCTTTTTATTGCTTCGCGATAAAGATATTGATAAAGAGCGCAAAGTAATTCACGAAGAATGGCGTACCCGTCAGAATATGTCCATGCGCATGTTGGGTGTTTTGTTACCTGAAATTTATAAAGGCAGCAAATATGCCGATCGCCTGCCGATTGGAAAAATGGAAGTGATAGATAATTTTGAACCGAAAGTACTGAGAGATTATTATCAGGAATGGTATCGCCCCGATTTACAGGGAATCATTATCGTTGGAGATGTGGATGTGGACAAAACCGAGCAACAAATTAAAAGCATGTTTGCCGATATAAAGAAACCGGTTAATCCTGCAGAACGTGTTTATTCTCAGGTTCCCGATACGGATGAACCTATCGTGGCTATTGCTACCGACAAGGAAAATCCAAATACAAATGTTCTGGTGTTTTATAAACGCAATATTGTGCCGGCGGACAAAAAAATGAATATGGATTATCTTGTTTACGACTTTATGAACAGTATGATTGAACAAATGCTGTCAAGCCGTATGCAGGAAATGATACAAAAAGAAAATCCTCCTTTTGCTTTTGCTGAGGTAAGCAGTGGCTCGTATCTGATATCCAAAACCAAGGACGCAATGCAGTTTTTTGCGGTGAGTAACCCCAATGCAACCAACCTGGCTATCGAAACGATAATTCGTGAGGCAAACCGCGCCAAAGAATTCGGTTTTACGGCCGGAGAATATGAACGGGCTAAAGCCGATTACATGAGTAAGCTGGAAAAATTATATAACGAACGCGATAAACAACGTAGCAGTTATTACATTGATCAGTACACCAGTAATTTTCTTGAAAACGAGCCGATTCCCGGCATTGCCGATAAATACAATACGATACAGCAGGTGGTAAATTATATTCCGCTGGAAGCCATCAATCAGCTGGTTAAGGGAATGATTACCGATAAAAACCGCGTGGTAGCAATTATGGGAACCGAAAAGGAAAATTATTCACCCGAAGCCGATATTATTGCATTGATCAAAAAAGTGGACAGTGAAAAAATAACCGCTTATGTGGATAATGCTATTACTGAACCGCTGATGGCAGCAATGCCTGCAAAAGGAAAAATAGTAAAAGAAGAACAAAACCAGGGGGCAACCGTATGGACACTTTCCAACGGTGCAAAAGTGGTGGTAAAACCAACTAAATTTAAAGATGACGAAATCTTACTGTCAGGTTTTGCACCGGGCGGCAGCTCTGTTATCGACAATAAATATATTTCAGAGATAAAAGTGCTGGATAAAATCTTTGAAGCCATCATGGGCGAATCTGCTTTGTCGGCCGGAGGGTTGGGCAAATTCAGCAAAACCGATTTAACGAAAGTCTTGTCAGGCAAAAATGTAAGCATGAATTTCAGCATTGATACCTATAACGAAGCAATTTCAGGTAAATCGAACGTAAAAGATCTTGAAACGGCTATGCAGTTACTTTATCTGAACTTCACCGATGTTCGTAAAGATCAGTCAGCCTATACATCCTTTGCAACCCGCACTAAAGGCATGCTGACCAATTTCGGCAGCAATCCGATGATAGCCTTTTCCGATTCCATTATGAGTTCTATGTATAAAAACAACCCGCGCGGACGATTTATTTCTGCAAAGGATGTGGAAACAGCCGATTATGATACCATGCTGAAACTGCGCAAAGAACGCTTTGCAAATGCCGGCAGCTTTATCTTTACGATTGTTGGTAATGTAACGCCCGAAGCATTGAAGCCGATGGTGGAACAATACATTGCTTCCTTGCCTTCCACTTCTGAAAAGAGTAAATTTAACGCGAAGGTGATGCCTCAAAGAAAGGGTAAGTTCAATAATAACTTTATCCGGCCGCTGGAAGTTCCAAAAGCTACCACGGGGTTGATTTATTCCGGAAAACTGAAATACAATCTTCAGAACGATATTCAGCTGGATGCGTTGGAGCAAATCCTTGATATTGTACTTACCGATAAAATCCGTGAAAAACTGGGCGGAACGTATGGCGTGCAGATATCGGCAGAGTTGGAAAAAACTCCTGAAGAAGGATTTAACATCCAGTTGATGTTTGATACAGATCCTGAACGCAGAGCCGAATTGGTAAACGCGATAGATGTAACAATCAGCGAAATGCAGAAAACAGGCCCAAGTGCTGAAAATGTTCAGAAAGTAAAAGAATTTATGACTAAGCAGCATGCCGATGAATTAAAGAAAAATGACTATATGTTGAATACCCTGAATAATCAATACAGATACGGTGTTGATTTTGCAACAAATTATGAGCAATATGTTGATAATTTGTCTGTTAATTCGTTGAAGAAATTTGCTAAGGGTTTATTCAGTCAGGGTAATCGCATAGAAGTATCCATGAGTAGCGGTAAATGATTTTGTTTGTTTATTAATTGAGTGAAGAATAGCATAGTGCATAATTGTGCTGTGCTATTCTTTTTTTATTTAAAAGGAAAAACAGATAATAAGTTACCGGTTTTATGCCTGCAATTGCCTCAATGAATAATAAATGATGAATGTTTTAACAATTTGATTGATATTGACAGATTTGTTTATATTTTTGCAACTTCGAAACAACTATTTATATGATTATAATCGATTTACTAAAACAGGACTGGAAAAAAGGATTTCGGGCGAAAGGGTTTTATAAAAGTTTATCAGTGAAATTGCTGATGGGTTTTATGGGCTTGTATTTTGCCGCTATCTTTTTGTTTGTGGGTTTCTTTCTGGGAGATATGCTCGATGAAGCAAGCGAAACGCTGAAACCGCTCGAAGTATTTAACGGCGCTACCCTGTACATTCTGCTTGCAGCGCTTACCATCCGTTTTTTTATGCAGCAGCTCAACACGATTAATCTGCCCGCTTTTCAGTCGTTGCCTGTGAAGCGATCCACGCTGGTTAACTTCCTGCTGTTGAAACCGGCGTTTAGCTTTGGCAATTACATGACGCTGCTTGTTGTCATTCCGTTTGCTGTGAAAAGCGTTTTCGCGTATTATTCCGGGGCAATCGCTCTTCGTTTTGTACTGAACTGCATTCTGCTTATCTGGTTCGATATGTGGATGGCAGCCTATCTGAAACGACGATTTGGCTCTTCGCTCCTCACGCTTCCGGTGATTCTGCTTGTTCTTGGCGGATTGGCTGCTTTGGAGTATTTCAAGGTTTTTTCGCTGTTTGATGTTTCCCGTCAGATTTTTGATGTCTTGATAATAAATCCATTCGGTTTGCTACTGACAGCTGCCGGAGCAGGCCTGGCTTATGTGCTGAACCTGTGGTTTTTCTCCAGCAATTACTATCCCGAAAAATTCAACGAGAAACTGAAACTGAACGACAGTCGGGTGACTGGTGGATTTTCCTTCCTTGATCGGTTTGGCATTACGGGAGAACTTATTTCACTGCAAATAAGGCTGATGCTCCGACACAAACGAACTAAAACACTGTTGTATATGTCAGCTTTTTTTCTGGTTTATGGATTGCTTTTTTATACCAATCCGGTATATGCCGATCAGCCCGGATGGCTTTTCTTTTGTGCCATGTTTATGACCGGCATTCTCATGCTTATGTACGGCCAGTGGGTTTTCAGCTGGGAGAGTTCCTATTTTGACAGCATCCTTACCAAAAATATCCCGGTAAAAACCTATATGAACGCCAATTTTTATTTGCTGGTGTCGTTCAATGTCATCATCTCATTCGTACTGACAACGCCTTATTTCTTCTTCGGAACAAAAATCATTTACCTGCATCTGGCAGCATTCCTGTTTAATACCGGGGTGAATATTTTCCTCTTGCTATTTTTCGGGAGTTTCAATATCAAACGGGTGGATTTAAATGCACGAAGTTCGTTTAATTACCAGGGAACAACGTATAAAAGTTTCCTGATTGTTATGCCTATCATGTTTCTGCCGATGATTCTCGTTGGCGTTGTTTCCTCGTTTGCATCGATAAATGTGGCACTGGCAGTGCTTGCCGTGTTGGGCTTGCTGGGCATTATTTTTCGCGAACCGCTGCT
>CALMZF010000289.1 GCA_937870645.1 uncultured Paludibacter sp.
GGGATGAATTTTCTTCCTGGTATCTCGAAATGGTAAAACCGGCCTATCAAAAACCAATTGACAGAGCAACCTACAATGCTACACTTGGATTTTTCGATAGTTTGCTCAAAATGCTGCACCCGTTCATGCCGTTTATTACCGAAGAACTCTGGCAGGCACTTGAAGCTCGGCAGCCGGGTGAGAGCATCATGGTACAACTAATGCCTCAAGCCAAAAAGGTGGATGAAAAGCTGATTGCCGGTATCGAAAAAGTAAAAGAAATGATCGCCGGCGTACGAACTGTCCGTTTGCAAAAAAATATTCCTAACAAAGAGCCACTTCAATTGCAAATTATCGGTGATCACCAGGCTGATTTTGACGCAGTAATCGCCAAACTTTGTAATTTGGAAAATATCGAAAAACTAACCGAGAAATCAGCAAATGCTGTATCATTCCTCATTGGAACTACTGAATATGCCTTGCCGATGGGTAGTTTGATAAATGTGGAGGAGGAAATCCGGAAAATGGAAGATGAAATCGTTTATCTGGAAGGATTCCTGCAGTCGGTTATAAAAAAACTGAGCAACGAACGTTTTGTGCAAAATGCCAAACCCGAAATAGTGGAATCTGAGCGCAAAAAACAAGCCGATGCCGAAACTAAAATTGCTTCGCTCAAAGAAAGTATTTTATCATTGAGCAAATAATCATATAGCTTACAGGGATAAAACAGGCACGAAAGGTTTTTCCCTCGTGCCTGTATTGCTTTTATTGAAACATATATTTAATTTTCCGCTTTCTTGTCGTCTTCGGTTATTTCTTCATAGTCCACATATTCACCTTCCTTATCTCCAAAAATTTTATCTTTATCCGGGTTGGAATAAGGCCGGTTTGTTTCGTTGGATTGTCGGGGCGGTGACTTGATGCCTCCAAACAGGGTTCGCAGTAGCCCAATGCCGGCAGCTCCTGCCAGTAACAGCAGCAGCAAAAAAAAGAGTATAATTCCAAATAATAGCTTTAACATAATATAAAAATAACTGTTTTTTAATGACCGGAACGGTAAATTCAGTATGCAGATTTAGGTTTTACAATTTACAATTTACAATTAGTGCTTTTATAAAACAATTTTTTATCTTATTGCTGAATGATTTGCAGTAACACAAAGTCCCCCTTCGGGGGATTTAGGGGGCTTTTAATATACCTGTGCTGCCACCCGTCTCACACTTTGTGTGGCCATCAGACTGTAAAAATGAATACTTTGCACACGGTGTGCCACCAAATCTTTTGCCTGCATTGTACACCATTCCACACCCACCTCAGAGGCTTCTTCATCCGTTTTACATTTACGCAGTTCGCGGGCAAAATCCTCGGGTATATCGGTGTGGAAAATTTTTGGCAGTAACGTCAGCTGATTCAAAAAGGTAACCGGTTTAATGCCCGGAATAATCGGCACATCAATTCCTGTTTCGCGACATTTGGCTACAAAATCATAATATTTCTGATTATCGAAAAACATTTGAGTAACGAGGTATTCGGCTCCTGCGTCCACTTTTTGTTTCGCCCAGAACAAATCAGATTCCATATTCGGCGCTTCATCGTGTTTTTCGGGGTAGCAGGCCATGCCATACGAAAAAGGTGCGTCAATTATTTTCATCTTCGAGCCATCCAGAAAATATCCTTCATTGAACCGGTTGACCTGCTTCTGTAGATCGGTAGCATGGGCGTGACCTGTGGGGGTAAAACCTTTTTCGCTTTTCGCTTTGTCACCGCGGAGAAGTAACAGGTCATTGATGTCCAGAAATTTAAGATCTATCAGAACGTATTCGGTTTCTTCGCGGGTAAAACCGCTGCATATGATATGTGGTACAACCGGAATGTTGTATTTGTTTTTGATTGCAGCTGCTACAGCCACTGTACCGGGCCTGTGTCTTTCGGCTATTTGCTCGAATAAGCCCTGCGCATTTTCCCTGAAAACAACTTCAGAGCGGTGTGTGGTTATGTTAATGTACTTCGGGTCAAATTCCCGCAGGGCATCAATCGTGCGGTACACCCCGTCAATGCCGTTTCCTTTCAGCGGAGGAAGCAGCTCAAACGAAAAGGCAGTATTCTGTGCGGATTTAATCCTTTCGACAACACTCATTCAATAATAATTTTAGACTGCAAAAATACAAAAGAAATTTCGAAAATAGCTTTATTGACAAGGACGGTATAACGAAAAATTCATTTTTATGTTGAAAATCAGCTTTTTTCCTTTCTTTAATTGTATAAAATTACATGAAAAACAATAAATATCGAAAATAAACTTCATTTATTTGCATAAATCTGCATAAAGTTGTATTTTTGCACCGGATATTTAATAAATATACGGAATTATGAAAAACAAAAGAGAACGTTTAGGGATAATATCCGAAATTCTTCGGATGCAAGTAATTGGCAGCCAGGAAGAACTGCTCGATATTTTACGCGCCAAAGGTTATGATGTTACTCAGGCAACCTTATCACGCGATTTGAAAGTGCTGAAGGTAGCCAAAACACCACTCTCCAACGGAGCCTACAAATATGTACTGCCTCCACAGATAAAACCCATCTCAGACGAACTGAATGCTCATAATTTCACGTCGCACGGTGCGGTACTGAACCTCGAGTTTTCGGGCCAGCTTGCTGTGGTAAAAACAAAACCCGGGTACGCCAGTGCCATTGCGTGGGATATTGACAATCGTTCGAATGATGAAGTACTCGGAACAATAGCCGGAGATGATACGATTTTATTAATACCCCGTGAAGGTGTAACACGCGCTGACATTACCAAAATGATTAACATGATTTTTCAGGAAAAAAGTTAGAAGGAGTTTATAAACTAAAATGAATAAAAAACATACAGAAAACAAGGATATAACTGTGCAGGTGGCTGATATTAGCCACTTGACTTATGTTCAGACCATACTAACAACCATCGAAGAAGCTGCAAAAATTCGTGGCACAGGTATAGCCAAACGTACCCCCGAATATATTCAGCAAAAAATAAAGGAAAGCAAGGCCATCATCGCACTTAAGGGTGATGAATTTGCCGGCTTCTGCTATATCGAAACCTGGGGAAACAAAAAGTTTGTGGCTAACTCAGGTTTGATTGTTGTGGAAAAATTCAGGGGGCACGGGCTGGCCAAACTGATCAAGCAAAAAGCATTTCAGCTTTCGCGCGAAAGGTATCCCGATGCTAAAATCTTTGGATTAACTACCGGCCTGGCTGTGATGAAAATCAATTCGGAACTGGGCTACAAACCGGTAACATTCTCAGAATTGACCAACGACGAAGCATTCTGGAAAGGGTGCCAGAGTTGTGTAAATTATGATATTTTGCAGCGAACAGGCCGCAAACACTGCCTTTGTACCGGTATGCTCTATGATCCGGCCTGGCAGGAAAATAACGGTACGAAGAAAACTCCACGAAAAAATAAAATGTGGAAACTGATACAGGTGATGGGTGAATGGATGTCGCCCCGGATATTGAACCAGAAACAACAGAAAGAAAAAGAATAAATCACGAAACGATGAAAGAAAAAGTAGTTTTAGCATTCAGCGGTGGATTGGACACCTCCTTTTGTGCCAAATATTTAGCCGAAGAAAAAGGATATGAGGTTTATACGGCAGTAGCCAATACCGGTGGATTTAGCGATGTTGAATTGAAAATAATCGAAGAAAAGGCATACCGGCTCGGTGCAGTAAAACATGTGGCCATTGATGTGACCCGCGAGTATTACGAAAAAAGCATAAAATACATGGTTTTCGGCAATGTGCTCCGCAACGGTACCTATCCCATTTCGGTGAGTTCCGAGCGTATTTTTCAGGCCATTGCTATCATCAATTATGCCAAGGAAATTGGTGCTGCGTATGTGGCTCACGGCAGTACCGGGGCGGGGAACGATCAGGTGCGTTTCGACCTCACTTTCCAGATTTTAGCTCCTGAAATTAAGATACTTACTCCTACACGCGATATGACTTTGACACGTGAGTATGAAATCAGTTATCTGAAAGAACACGGTTACACGGCTGATTTCAAAAAAATGGAATATTCCATCAACAAGGGGCTTTGGGGAACAAGTATCGGTGGTAAGGAAACACTCAAATCTGAACAAACCCTGCCCGAAAGTGCTTACCCGAGCCAGGTGGTGAAAACGGGTGAAGAAACCATTAGTATTGGTTTTGAAAAAGGGGAAATCGTTTCGGTAAACGGAGAAAATTCGGAAGATAAAATCCACCTTATCAACAAGCTGGAGGATATTGCCAATAAATACGGTATAGGGCGCGATATGCACATCGGCGATACCATTATCGGCATCAAGGGCAGGGTAGGGTTTGAAGCGGCAGCTCCCATGCTTATCATCAATGCTCACAAAATGCTCGAAAAACATACGCTCACTAAATGGCAACAATACTGGAAAGACCAGCTGGGCAACTGGTACGGCATGTTTCTGCATGAAGCGCAGTATCTGGAACCGGTGATGCGCGATATCGAACAGTTTCTTGAAAGTTCACAGCAGAATGTAACCGGAACGGTAGCGGTAAAGCTCCGCCCATACAGCTACACACTGGTGGGTGTGGAAAGTGATTTTGACCTGATGAAAACCGATTTCGGCGAATATGGTGAAGTGAACAAAGCCTGGACAGCTGACGATGTGAAAGGTTTCACCAAAATACTGGGCAATCAGATGAAAATTTTCTATAATGTGCAGAAAAGAAACGAAAAATAAAATGCAATAAACTTACGTGAGTTCAAGGTAAGATTACTCCTTTCAGGCAATAAAAACACACCCCAATCTGAAAATTTCAAGATTGGGGTGCTTTTTTTTATTGTTCCTTCTTTAAACCAGAAGAGGGTTCAACTTCGCTTCAGATTGCTGGCTGATAAACTAATAAACCTTAGATATCTCATAGATAATCCATAGATATCCCATATATAACATATATCATATTTGATATGGGATATCTATATGAAGAATATAATATATATAAATGATAATCCTGTTTATACAGACTTAATGATATGGGAATGCATACTATATAAACCACAGATAGTCCGTAGAATTTGCTTAGGAAGCATGGTAAAAGGATGGAATGCCCGGAATAAGTATCTTTGAAGCAACTACTTTTTAAGCTAATCTTATTTAAGGAGAGACATTATGGAATTCATTTTGCAGAACTCACGTTTAATCTCAATCGGATTGAAAAAGTGAAGTAAAAAAAGGAAGTGACATGTGTAAAAGTTTTCAGGAGATTAAATCCCGATTTTTTTTTATTGCGGGGTTAGTAACCGAAAAGAAATCCGGTTTTTCGGATGGAAACCATTATGCCTACTGAATTGCCATAGAATTTACCCACATCACCACCGGCAGCGCAACTCAGATCAAATCCCGACAGTAGTGAAATATGTTTGTTCACCTCCAGCAAAAATGATTTGTTGGGAATATTCACGAATGAGCCATAGGTGCCGTAATTTCGGCTAAAGGATGCCAGCGCCCTGTATTCAAAGCCTTCAATGCTGCCTTCGATACCGAAATGATGCAGACGAACCCGGTTGTTGGTGGTACTCAGCTCACCATTTTCATTATACAGCGGCGAGGTGATAAAGGGAGTGCCGATGGTGCGGGAGTAGTAACTCCAGCCAACCGGATAAGCACCACCGAAATAACCGTCGGTACCGCCGTAAATCAATCCGTCTTTATCGTGATAGGGTCCCGACTGGTCGGTGGTGTTCAGCAATTCATACAATACGCCTTTTATAAAGGGAAATTTATTGCTTTTTACCGAAATTCCCCATAGTCCGTCGGGTTTATTAACCTCGTTGGAACCGATAAATTTAATGGGTCGGTCTTCCGAAATATTTTGCCAGTAACCATTCACCCTGATTCCGGCCACATCGGCTTCTACCTTGAACCCCTGCGAAATCAGGTGATTACCCAGTACGTTGATCTGATCGCTCAGGCTGGCATCCTCGCCTCCCGATTTAGCCAGAAATATGCGGCCGAAATTTTTCAGTCCATGAGGCAGAGGTCCTGTAACCGGATCGGTGCCTCCCCACTGTGCCACATGCTCCAGACCATACTGCACATGAACCGGCAGTTTTCCACCCAACCGAACGTACCCGAATTTGTGATGAAGCATAATGCCCCGTGTATAAATATTATCGGTAAACCAACCCTGCCTTATACTGCCTTTTAGTTCAAGTAAACCAAAGGTAAATGGCACGGGAGTGAAATTATCAATTCCCACTGAAATTTCAGGCATAGGTCGTGCATTTTTGGAGAAGAGCAAGCCACCGCTTGACAGGGTAGAATCCTGATTGCCGAAAATCTGTTCCCTCGAACCTGCCATAATATTAAAAACTGCGTATCGCGCTTTGGCGTAGATTTCATTCAGAAATATTTCGTTTTTATGATAGTCGGTTCTTACTATTGCTCCGGCTTTGAACCCATAATCAAACTTTTTCCCGGCAATGGTATATTGTTTTTCAATTCCTGTAAAAACTAAAGTGCTCATCGGGGAGGAGGATATTTTCCCGTACCGGTCGCTGTGAAGCCAGAATGGAGCATAGCTTCCCGTAGAAGCAACCGTGGCTATGCCTGCCTCGTAACGAATTGTATCCGACTGGGAAAAAGCAGCTATTGATAATATAGAAAAGCAAAATAAAAAAAGTGTTTTCTTTAAATATCTACAGCAGTTATGTTTGTATGTTGTATGTAATTTCATGTGATTGTAATTTTTACATCTGCCCCCTAATCCGTCAGCTGACGGAGGAATATTGAGCGTCTATCATTTGTTGTGAGTTTTTTAATCATGCCCGTGTGTGTCAAAAATATTTTACCTGGACATGTGTGTTTCATTTTTATTGTTCTCAGGGTTTGAAGCTCCAGAAGTCGTTCAACACCCGTTCATCATTTTCACCAAATCCGATGTACCCGGTACCATTAATGACAAATCCAATGGCATTTTCACGACCACCATCCGGTATTTCCCCTCTTTTGTACCAGGCATCGGTGGATGGACTGTATTCCATCAGATCCGATTTGACATGACCACCGGTGAGGGTGCCGCCAAAGTGCCGACCCGTGGATACAAAGAATCGATTATTCACACAGAGTGCTGCTGCATTTACCCTGCCCTTGTCGGGCATTGATTGCAGTTTGGTCCAAGTGTCCGATTGGGGATGATATTCCCACCAATCATTACGGTTTGCCGTTCGGTAGCCGGTTCCGAAGTAGATGTGGCGGTCGTTGCTGCACACAACTGCTCCAAACCGCTGCCATCCCGAAAAATCATTCAGCCGGAACCATTTATTTTCTTCGGGCAGGTACTTCCACATTTCGCTTCCGTACGTAGCTTCACTAAACCCGATACCCACATATACGACATTATTATACGCAAAACTAATGCAGGCATCCGCATAATTGCTCGGAAAGTCGGCAAGTCGCGTCCAGCTGTCGGTTTCGGGCTCATACGCATAGTAGTCTCTCATATTTGAAGTGTCATTGTACACACCAATATTATTATTGTGTCCAAGACCGACGTATGCTTTCCCGTTGAGAACTGTAGCCGTGGCTTTCACCCGTGCCTTTCCGGGAAACGAAGATTTTTCCTGCCATTTGTCTTGTGCGGGGTTATATTCCCAGCAATCAGTAAGCTGAACATTGGCAGCATTCCTTCCCAGCAACACGTATCCTAAGCCGTTGACCGCAAATGACACCGCCGAAGCGCGTCCGTTGCCCGGCAGAGAGGTTTTTTTCTCAAAACTGATGGTGAGCGGAGGAGTTGTGTCCCTACAGCCTGATGTCATGGCGACTATCATCGCCAGAATAATAATTTTATTGTATATATCTAATCTGCTCATCAGGTGGTCATTATTATTTTATACCATTTTTTTTAGTGGAATGGTAAGATGTTCCATACAATATGTTATTTGTTTTCAGCGTTGATAAAATGAATTAACCAACCAGCCACAAAAATAGTCATTTTATTGCTAATTTTGAATTTCCACACTATGATTGCACCAATTCAATACTGATTGAAAAGGATATAAAGTGTTCCCTGTTATTTTTGGAAGAATTCATTAAAAAAAATTGATATATAGTATATTATTGTATAGTTTTGCAAATGTTGATTTGAATTAACGCGCAACCGCATTTGTCGTGATGGGAGATTGACCGGAATGATACTTGAGGATCTAAATTGTTGCCTCCACATGTCATAGCTGAAACAGGATTGTTTTCCTGGCTTTTCCTGTGATTAATTTCGATTGGTATCACCATATATCGGTTGATCATCGTTGGCGCTAATCATAAGTAAAATATTTTTTCGAACCTGCAAAAGCTAAAATTCGGATTTTCATTGTCAATTCAACCCTGTTTTTGATTTTTAAGCACCGAATTTAACCTGAAATGACATTTTGAAGCAGATAATTTAATAATATTCACAAAAAAAGATTGGAAGTTAAAAAAAATAGCATAAATTTGCGGCGTATATCTATAATTCCAATTACTTTAGGCGAAAGTTAAAATAATTTGATTGTGATGCCTGTGATGATTATCATTCATTCTTTTAACTGGAAATAATCAATACGTTATTTCCCCCAAATGATAATAATGAGAATGAAGGCAACCTTTTTGACTGTTTATGTGTTATAGCCGTTAAGAAAATAAAGATTCAATGTATTTGACCGGCGGAATGTTTGATAATACATGATAACAACATTTAAATCGAGTTTTCTACAAAAATATTTATCCTGCAATAGTACAGGAGAGAGGTGGTTGTAAATAGCTATTCCGTTATCTGTAAAAACAGTAAATATGCTGATTATCAGCGTGTATGTTCCGCAAACATTCGAACCAAAGTAGAAATACTCTTTTTTATACCTACTTGAACTTGAAGTAATTAGAGCAAATAAATTTAATTATTTTTCGAAATTATTGTGTAATTCGTTTAAATGTTTTAGATTTGCAAGATAATTTCAGCGAGGAATACGTAGTGTGGATGTATTTTCAGAGGTCGGTACCGGTAAAATAATGCTAAAATCATTCCGGATTGCCCTATTTTATAAGAAAAATGCAAAAAAAAGAGAATAATTTTTTGGAATAACAAATAAGTTAAGTATTTTTGGCGATTGAGTACAGACACATACCCACCGGGAGATTTATTAAGGAATGAATTCTCAAAGTGGTATCTACAATAATTAGAAATCAAGTTGTAATAAATCAAAAACAATTTAATTATGAATAAAAGCTGATCCTTTCCAAGTGATTCACACAGCAACAGGTCTGTGGTTGAATCGTTTTCTTTGTTTCCAACAAAAGATAAAATAACTATAATAACAAATTTAATTATCAAAAAAAAAAATTTATGAAAAAAGTATTTCAGATTAAATTGAAAAGCATAACCAGAGTATTTGCTATGGTTATGGCTATTTCGCTTGTAACTTTTACAGGTTGTAAAACTTACGACGCGGACATTGACAAATTGAACACCGATCTTGCAAGCTTGAAGACTGATTTGACAGCCCTCAACACTTCAACTCAAAATGCGTTAACTGTGCAGATCACACAGCTTAATACAGATTTAACTGCCTTGAAAGCAAGAGTTAAAACACTGGAAGATAATGGTGCTACCGATGCTGAAGTTGCCGCTGTTAAAGCTGACATCATGAGCAAAGTTGTAACATTGGAAGCTTTCAATGCTTACAAAGCAACCGTTACTGCTGATATTGCCGCACTTACTACCAAAGTAAATGCTGCTGCAACAAAAGCAGAATTAACTGCTCTTGAAACTGCAATCAACGCAAAAATTGTAACTATTGAAGGTACACTGACTGCTCTTGGAGCTAAAGTTACTACCCTTCAAGGTGACGTTACAACAATCAATACCAAATTGAATAATTTGGGTACAATCGTTGACGGTGCATTAGTGAAAATTGACAAGAACACTGCTGATATTGCTGCTCTGAAAGCTGATGTAGAAGCTCGTCTTGCTATTGTTGAAGGTATCCTGAATATTCAAAACGGTAAATCTCTTGTTATTGAAGACATCAAAGCTCAGCTTGCTGACCACATTGCAAAAATCAATGCTAATACAACAGCTATTGCAAAATTAATTGTAGATCTGAATGCTGTTGACGCCAGATTACAAGCATTGGAAGCTTTGAATATTGCAAAGAGACTTGGTGATCTTGAAGCTAAAGATATCGTGTTGCAAGGTCAAATTGATGCAATTAAACTTGAAATTCAAGCATTGAAAGATAAAAATGCAGCACAGGACTTAAGAATGAATGGTCTTGAAGCTCGCATTGTAGCATTGGAAAAATTCAAAACAGACGTATTGACACCTTGGATGGCAGCCATAGACACCTGGAAAACCTGGGCTGACGCTGAAATCAAAGATCTTCGTGCAGATGTTGAAGTCCTTAACGCAAACATGAAAGTAATGGCAAATGCCATGCATCTTAATTTTGAAGCATTAAGCAATCGCCTCTCAAGTTTAACTTATATTCCGACATTCCACGTAAACGGTATTCCGGCAATTAACTTCTCGCCGCTTATTGCTCATTGCGATACTATAACACCTTCAGTTGTTATGTCGTATCACCTGAATCCTTCTTTCATTGGACCGGAAGACATTGAAACTAACAATTTGGCTTTTGCTATAATTAAAAGTTCAAATATAAACGGTGCACTTTGGGCTCCTGCTGCTGTTCAACAGGTTAAAGCAATATTTAAGGAAATTAAAGATGGTAAGATCTATGTATCTGTAAAAGTTGAAGACTACATGTCACTTCTTGATAGTTCATTCACCACATACACCGGTTATGAATCATTTAAAATGATTGCTTTGCAGGTGCCACTTTCAGATAAGGCTGTAAAAGAAAATGCTCTTGAATTCGATGAAAATGGTGGAGTAACGATAGTTAACGACACTGAATATCCTACAGACCGTGTTATAACAGGCGAATATGTAAGATTATATCATAGGAAGTTATGGTCAAGAGATATTGAACTTTCAAGAAAAGACCTTCCTCATTTACCTGATTATAACGAAACAGAAACGGGTGCAAAATTGCTTCCTGTGATGGGAGTTGATGGTGCACCAGCAACTCACCAATTAGTTGTTAGTCTTCCTTATGGTCAGACACTTGACTTGATTGATAAAGTAATTCCAACCATGTTTAACGATGTATTTCCTTTTGCAGATTATGGGTTGAAATTTAAATTTGACTTGAAACAGGCTAACGGAACAGATGATATTGTTTACAACAGAGGAACTAACAATACCGATCAGCAGCAATTTATTAATATATCTGATGCTGCAAAAGGTACAATCAATGCCAAAACATTCAGTATTCCTGAAATTGTTGCATCACAAGGTCGTACACCGATTGTACGTGTGGTAATGTACAGCGAAAATCCTTATTGTCCTATAGCAATCGCCTTCATCAAAGTCTTGCTTGAAGATAAAGAAAGACCTAAACCAATTGTGATAGAATTCCCGTTGGAATCAGAAGTTGGACCTTGTAAAGACTTTGTAAAGACTTTGACAGTTCAGGAAATGAATGAAAGGGTTTATACTGCTGCAGGTTTAAGTAAGGAAGATTTCCATACAATTTACCCAAATGCTTTGTTTACACCTACAGGAGATCCTACTTTAGCACAATTGTACAATCCTGATGGTCAGCAAACTGATACTTATTTATTAAGATGGACTTTGACAACTTCTTCAATCTGGGCTAAATTGGCAACTAACAATCCGGCTAACTTTGCTGCTACAGGTACTTACAAACCGTC
>CALMZF010000290.1 GCA_937870645.1 uncultured Paludibacter sp.
GCCCACGATGGATATTAACCTTGGTAGGTCAATTGAAAAATTAAAAATGCTCAATATTCCAATTGCTGTGATTACGAATGCTTCCTTACTAAATGACCCTCTGGTGCGTGCCGATTTGTTTCAGGCTGATTGGGTATCGGTGAAAATTGATACAGGCAGCGAAGCCATTTGGAAAAAGATAAACAAACCAACTGATAAAATCGATTTTGAAAGTTATGTGAAAGGCTTAATTACATTTTCCAAAGAATTTAACGGTAAATTGGTCAGTGAAACTATGATGGTAAAGGGTGTGAATGACAAACCCGGAGATGTGCTTCAAACCGCTGCATTAGTTTCATCTGTCCATCCTTCCATCGCTTATATTTCTATTCCAACCCGTCCACCGGCCGTAAAATCTGTTCTTCCACCCGACGAAAAAGACATTAATCTGGCCTATCAGCTGTTTTCAGAAAATCAGTTGAACGCGGAGTTAATTATTGGCTTCGAAGGTACAGATACGGGATTTACCGGCAATGCCATAGAAGATATTCTCAATATATGCTCTGTACATCCCATTCGGCAGGATACTATGAACGAATTATTGAAAAAGGATCAGGTTAACCCCGGAATACTGACTAAATTGCTGGATGATAATTATATTAAAAGGACAGAATATAAATCAAACGTTTTTTACATTCGGAAATTTCCGAATTAATAAGAGGAATAATGAGAGTTTCCCAACAAATAATACAAACTCAATGGAACAGGAAAAAAATTACAGGTATGTACCCAAAGAAAAACATAATCCGATAGTCAAAAACAAACTACCGAATGTGAAAAATATGTTTATGGTCGCATCGGGAAAAGGTGGAGTGGGAAAATCCACAGTTGCAGCAGGTCTGGCCTTATCGCTGGCACTCGAAGGATATTCGGTCGGATTAATGGATGCCGATATTTACGGCCCATCCATTCCTACTCTTTTCGATCTGGAAAATTGCGACCGACCCGAAATAATTGAACAAAATGGTAGAAATATGATTGAACCCTACAATCGTTTCGGCATTAAAATTATGTCTATCGGTTTCTTTTTTGATTCTCATCAGGCAGTTATCTGGCGGGGCCCAATGCTTTCAAACGGATTAAAGCAAATGATAAATGACACTAATTGGGGAAAACTTGATTATTTAATCATTGACACACCACCGGGTACCGGCGATGTGCATATTACGTTGTTGCAGGATTTTGAAATAAGCGGAGCGATAGTTGTAACTACACCTCAACATGTAGCATTGTCCGATGTTCAGAAAGTAATTAAAATGTTTGGAGATAAACAAATTGGAATACCGGTATTGGGCATTGTTGAGAATATGTCGTGGTTTATTCCTTCACCTCATCCGGAAGAAAAATATTATTTGTTTGGTAAAGGCGGAGGTGATTTACTGGCTAAAACTTTTAATATTCCTTTGCTTGCACAAATACCTATAAATGAAAAAATCTGTACGGCATGTGATGAAGGAAAACTGAATGAGATCATGAAAGATGAAGCAGTTCGCCTCGCATTTCAATCAATTTTTTTGCAAGTGACATTATGATTTTTGAATATTTAATAAAATTCTTATGAACATAAGTTCGTTATTGTTGTTGTAATGTTAATTTGGATATCTAAATTGTGGTAGAATTCATACTCACTTAATTCATCTTCTTTTATCACATCAGAATAAAAATAACAAAAACAATAGTATAAATAAAATAAAACAATCAAGAAAATGGAAACAAACGAAATTATTTCATTGCCGCGTATTGGAGACAAAGCACCTTCTTTCAAAGCAGTAACCACTCAGGGTAACATTAATTTTCCCGAAGACTATGCAGGCAAGTGGGCTATTCTTTTCAGTCATCCGGCCGACTTTACACCCGTATGTACTTCTGAATTTATGACTTTTGCTTCGATGCAACAGGAATTCGATGCACTGAATACGCAGTTGGTGGGCCTTTCAGTTGATGGATTGTACAGCCACATAGCCTGGCTGAGAACCATTAAGGAAAAAATTGAGTACAAAGGAATGAAAAACGTGGAAGTAAATTTCCCGCTCATCGAAGACATTACCATGGAAGTGGCCAAAAAATATGGCATGATACAGCCGGGCGAAAGCAACACAAAAGCAGTTCGTGCCGTATTCTTTATCGATCCCAAAGGCATTATCCGCGCCATGATTTACTATCCGCTTTCGATGGGACGTAATTTTGACGAGCTGAAACGTGTTATCATTGCACTTCAAACTGCTGATAATTTTGGTGTGGCAACTCCTGCCGACTGGCGTCCGGGCGACGATGTAATTGTACCAACTGCCGGATCATGCGGCGTGGCCAAAAGCCGTATGGAAGGTCAGGAAGAAGGTGTTAAATGCTACGATTGGTTCTTCTGTACCAAAGAACTGTCCAAAGACAAAGTGGAAGCTGCACTGGGCAAAAAGTAAAAACTAAAACTTACTGATACAAAAGGGAGAAACGGAAACACTGTTTTTCCCTTTTTTTATGAATAAATTTTTCAACAAAACGAACATAAGTTCATAATTATTTCTTTATCTTTGTCATTC
>CALMZF010000291.1 GCA_937870645.1 uncultured Paludibacter sp.
CATCATGGAATTTGATATCAGACCGACCTCTATTATTGACTCAAAATACTATTATATTTACCCCAACGACATAATCTACGTTCGCAAGCAAACATCGAGTTTTTACAAGGTAAATAACTATGGGTCATTCCTGGGATTGATTATGTCATCCGTTTCTTTATTTATTAATGTTTTCTATTATACCAAGTTAACTAAATCCAATTAGCTTAAAGCCTATTATTTCCACACAAATAAATATCCCTGATTATGGAAGAAAATTATTATTATAACAAGCAAAAGTTCAACGACGAAGAAGAATCTGGTTTCGATATAAAAGAATGGATTTCACTATTTTTACATTTTTGGTATCTGTTTATCATTTTTGGTTTGCTTGCATTGGGGCTGGCATATCTTAAAAACCGTTCATTGATAGAAAGTTATCAATCAAGTGGTACCATTATTATTGAAGAAAGCAGGTATGCAGGCGGGTCTCAGGCCTTGATGCAGGGTTTTGGCGTTAAGTCGGGGTATAGCAATGTGGACAATCAGATAGTAATGCTCACATCATATGATTTGATCAATAGAGTTGTCGATAGTTTGCCTCAAATGAAAGTAGATTACATATCCAAAGGCCGGTTCAAAACCAGAAATCTGTACAACACCTCACCCATTGTTATTAATACCGATTATATTGACAGCAAAGCGTACGGTGCACTTTTCAAAATCAGCCTTCGCTCCAACGGAACATTTACTATAACGGATGAAGATGGAACGGTGGATAAGAATTTGAAAATTGAAGGACACTACGGAGAGCCCCTGCAGCACAATCTGTTCTTTATCACCGTTAATCCTCAAAATCAGCAAGTTGAGAATCAGGATTTGTATTTCAGATTTCGGAGTAAGGAATCGCTGGTTTCTGACTTTATCTCCCGTCTCGATTTGAAATTTGTGCTCGAGGGTTCGTCGGTACTCAATGTGTCACTCGTAAGCGAAACACCCGACAGGGATATTGACTTCATCAACAAACTCAGTGAAACATTCCTGGCCGAAAACCTGGAACGAAAGAATGATGCAGCTACCAAAACCATGCGATTCATTGATGAGCAGCTGGACGCCGTTTCCAAATCGCTGTCTGTGTCGGAAGGAGCCATGACCGAATTCCGACGTTCCAACAAGATTGTGGACCTGCCGAGCCACTCGAGTGAGGTGCTGGGAAAAGCCACTCAGTACGACGAAAAACAATCGGAACTAAAACTTCGCGAGACGTACCTGAACTACCTCACCGACTACCTGAAAACAAATATGGCTTCGGGAGCTGTAGTGGCCCCTTCGAGCCTCGGTCTTAACGAGCCAATGCTTATGGCGCTGGTTCAACAATTCAATGAACTGATATCGGAACGGAATAAAACCAGCGAAAGAAATCCGTTGTACGCTAAAAATGAACGCGAAATTGCCAATTTGAAATTATCCATCAACGAGGTGGTAAAAAACATGCGGGCTTCGATGAATATTGAAAAGACAGACCTGAACAACAAACTGGCAAGTGTGCAGAAAGAAATCAACTCACTGCCTGACAAAGAAATGGAAATGATATCCATCGAACGGAAATACCGGGTTGATGACAATTACTATACATTCTTCCTGCAGAAACGCGCCGAAGCAGCCATACAAAAGGCCTCCAACAGTCCCGACAATAATATTCTGGACAAAGCACGCATAATCACGCAGATCAACGGGGATAAAAAGTCCAAAACTACGATGGTATATCTACTTATAGGACTTCTCATTCCAGCCATATTCATTGTACTCAAAGAAGTGCTCAACAACACCATACGTAACTCAAAAGACGTGGAAAAAAACGGGGCATTCACCCTGATCGGTGCCATCCGTCATACTCACAGCACCGACCCGATTTTAGCCGGTATAAGACCACGCTCTTCGTTTACCGAAATGTTTCGCGTAATACGTACCCGCATTGAATTCATTGTACAGCGCAAATCAAAAATAGCCATTCTGGCCACCTCCACCGAGTCGGGCGACGGAAAAACCTATTTCTGCACCAACCTGGCATCGGTTTATGCGCTCACAGGACTGAAAACTTTGCTCATTGACATGGATATTCGCAAGCCGAGCGTAAACAACCGCATGGGAATAACCGAGAAAAACGGGGTAACCAATTATCTGATCGGTGAATTTGAGTTGAAAGATCTGATACTGAAAAAAGACGGTATACCGTTCGACATACTACTGGCAGGCACTGTGCCTCCCAACCCCGGTGAATTAATTCGTTCCGATAAACTGAAAGAAATGTTTTCTCAACTAAGGCTCATATACGATTATATCATCGTTGACTCAAGTCCTATCGGACTGGTAGCCGACGCTTACTCGCTGGCACCGCTCATGGACACCAACCTGATGATAGTGCGCAGCGAGAAAACCAACAAAAGTTTCTTCAAAAGACTCAACATCCAACTCAAAGCAGA
>CALMZF010000292.1 GCA_937870645.1 uncultured Paludibacter sp.
TTTAAGCCCCTTTAGGGGTTTGGGGTCTTATCTTCTCTTCCCAAATCACCCACAATCCGAAAATCATTGCATAGAAAGCATATTTAGTCACGTATTCGTGCCAGAAATCAAACTGTTGCGGATGACTATCAATCAAACCTGTAATAAAGGTTATGCGAAGGATATTAAACAGATACACACACAGCAGACCAAGTGGAATATACCAAAGTTTGTGTTTCCAGGGACCGCGAGAGAATGCGAGAATGCAAAACAGGATGTAAGCCTGCTTGATACCCGTACACGACCAAACGATATGCACACCGTTGCCTGAGCCCAGGTGGCGGATGACATTCAGATCATTCAGTGTGACATTGAAACCTAACCACTTCAGCAATGAGTAACTTACCTGAGCCGTGTGACTGGCCATAAAAATAAATGGTTGGGATATATTCAACCCGAAAAAACGAACAATTTCATCATCATCCTCACCGAGCACGGTGTATTTCCAGAAGAAATGCGACACAAGCAGAATAATCATAAAATTAATCACTCCGCTGTAAGGTTTGAGTTTTTCGGGCAGGGTCAGTTTCATTTTTTTACACCAATAAATTACTTACACGGGCATAGGGCACATCTTCGAGGCAGCTGAATTCTCCCCGCAGGTATTTGTAATATCCCGTAATGGCTATCATGGCTGCATTGTCGGTGGTAAAAGCAAAGGGAGGAATAAATATTTCCCAGCCGTATTTTTGGGCATAATCGTGAAATGCATTCCGCAATCCCGAATTGGCCGAAACACCTCCGGCCACTGCCACCTGCCTGATATTCAGTTCTTCTGACGCTTTCAGCAGTTTTTTCATCAGTATTTCTATGATTGTGGCCTGCAGACTGGCACACAAATCAGCGGTATTTTCCTGAACAAAGTCAGGATTTTTTTTGATTTCATCCCGCAACAGATAAAGGAACGAGGTCTTCAGACCACTGAAGCTGTAATCGTAACCCGATATCTGTGGTTTGTTAAGTTTAAAAGCTTTCGGGTTGCCTTCTTTAGCCAGTCGGTCTACGTGAGGTCCACCGGGGTAGGGAAGCCCCATCACTTTGGCACATTTGTCGAAAGCTTCACCCGCTGCATCATCGATGGTTTGACCGATCACTTCCATATCCAGGTAATCGCGTACCAGTACGATTTGTGAATTGCCACCGGAAACTAAAAGGCACAGAAATGGAAAGGCCGGAAATTTTTCCCCTTCATGACCCTGACTGATAAAATGAGCCAGTACGTGTCCCTGCAGATGATTGACATCCACAAGCGGAACACCGAGCGATTGCGACAATCCCTTGGCAAAAGAAGAACCCACCAACAGCGAACCCAGCAATCCGGGACCGCGTGTGAAAGCTATTGCTGTGAGATCTTTCCTGTCGATGCCCGCCTGTAGCATGGCATCGTGTACTACCGGAATGATATTTTGCTGATGAGCCCGCGAAGCCAGCTCCGGAACCACACCTCCGTAACGGGTATGTACCGCTTGTCCGGCAATGACATTGGAGAGCAGCACTCCATCCCGGATTACTGCAGCCGATGTGTCGTCGCACGATGATTCAATTCCTATGATGGTGATATTTTCTGACATAATTTTTCTGTTGTAATGGTAAAAAATAAAGTAACGAAAGAGATAGAATTTTGTTCTGATAGAAACACCAAACTACATTGGCCTAAATTTTGAATCTATAGATAAAATTCCAGTAAATGTACCTATTAATAGGTGTTGAGTAAATTATTATAGTGATTTTTTATTTACTTTTGTAGAAATAATATTCAAAGATATAAAAAAACTCGTTCAGATAATCGGATTTTTTCTGCTTGGCGTCATTTTATTTCTTTCGCTGGCGGTTATCGCGTTAAAAAACAACACGATACAGAATTATATTGCCGATCAGGCAACCCATCAACTGTCGGAAAAATTAGGTACACGGGTGAGTATCGGAAAGGTAGATTATCAGTTTTTCAATTCTTTCAGTTTTGATAGTTTATACATCCAGGATAAGCAGAAGGATACCCTCCTCTTTGTGGAAAGCGGTGACGCCGGGTTCGATTTCTGGGAATTCTTTTCGGGTAAGTTTATTTTCAAAAAAATAAATATTGACCATCTGTATGGCAATCTGGTGATTGATACCGCAGGTGTGAGCAACCTCGACTTTATACTTAAAGCTTTACAGCAAACTAAAAAACCAAAGAAGGAGTCGAATGTGGAGTTTAATTTCAAAAATATAAACATTTTCAATTCGCATTTCCGCTTAACCAATCTTAAATATCCTTCCCCTGGCGATTCCACCCGTTTTGATGCCAACCGAATGGATTTCAGGCAATTGAACATTCAACTCAATGTGGACTATCTGAAAAAAGACTCCCTGTCGGCACACATTCGTTCGTTCAGTGCGGTGGAGCAGTCGGGACTTACAGTCAGGAATTTGGAAACGTATATCCACGGTTGGAAAAAAGGATTTCGGATGCCTTATCTGAATATATCGCTGCCAAATTCGATACTGGCGATGGATTCGGTTTCCATGACATATGACAGCATTGCCAGCCTCAAAGATATACAGAATAAGGTGAAATGGACTGCAAAGATTAAACCATCGGAAATCACACTGAAAGATTTGTCGGCATTTGTTCCCAATTTCAGGTATATGAAAGATGCTGCCACGATTCAGGGTAATCTCAGTGGCCGGATATCCAGCTTCAGATTACAAAAGTTGGAACTGAAATATGGAAATTCACTCACCATGAAGACCGATCTGGATCTGAACGGATTTCCAAACCTCGACGAAACATTTATTTATGCCAATATCCGCGATTTTCATGTGAACAAAGGCGATGCGCAGGACTTTATTTCGCAGCTGACTCACAAACCATTTCAGCTCCCCAAGGAATTGTCGCGGCTCGGAATGGTGAAATATACCGGTAATATTTCAGGCTTCTTCAGCAACCTGGTAGCCTACGGGAATATCACCACCAATGCCGGATCGCTCAATACCGATATTCTGCTGCAGTTTGAGAATAAAATGAAAGACCTGAAATACAACGGAACAATTCGTACAAGCAGTTTTCAGCTTGGAGATCTGCTCAGTACCAAAACCCTTGGGAAAACGGCTTTCAAAATCAATACAAAAGGAACAAAACTC
>CALMZF010000293.1 GCA_937870645.1 uncultured Paludibacter sp.
TAAACAACAAACTGACAATTGTCAAAGCCACCGGCGCGGTTGTGATTTGCTTTCAAAAAATTGTATCTTTGATCTGATAAACAACGCTTCGGCTTTGAACTGATTGTAATCACAATAAGGATTATTCCGTTGTGAAAACATTTAAAGCGGGGCTAACACCTCGCTTTTTCTTTAAACTTCGGTTTTGTGCTTTGTAAAACCTCATTAAATATTCTGTCACATTTTTTTTATGATTATTTATTACTTTCTGTTAGCTTATCTACTCGCCTGTATTGATCATACAATATATTTATATTAGTCACAATAAACACAAATACACACACAATTTGATTTTAATTTACGGGTTAATGTTGATTGATTATTCCTCAATTTGATGAATGTTTATAGTTATTTGGTCTATGAGCGGTTGATAAAAGAGACTGTTAACCGATTTAACATACGATGACAGTCCATTAAAATCATTTTGGTCACCTGTCATCAAATGATATTTTTTCTGTTAAAACCATTTAATGATCAAATTTTGTTAGCAAAAGTCTGTCAGGACAGCAGCACAGCCACATGCTTTTCTTACCGATGGTGGGAGAGTGGCTTTTGGGAGACACAACCGCTTGAGGTCTTTCACCCATTTTGCTGTCATTATTTATCTGATGTAATGTGGTCATTTGCTTGAATCGATAATGTCGCCATTCAGCTGATTTTTTCTCACTTTTGAATATTTAATTACTTTTATTTCAATTATTTTGCCCTTTTTCTTGTGGGAGTGGAATTAATGGTTTACCTTTGACGCCGAAAAGAAAATGTATTATTCGTCTGACTATTATCACTTCTAATTTATTCGAATCAGAATCTGTTATACCTGCGTAATTACACTTCTCTTTAATCAATAATTATTTATATTTAATTTTTTTATTTTTATGAACATTTACGTAGGTAACTTAAGTTACAAAGTAAGAGAAAATGACCTGAAAGAGGTTATGGAAGAATATGGTCAGGTTGATTCCTGCAAACTTATTACAGACCGCGACACACGCAGATCGAAAGGTTTTGCTTTTGTTGAAATGGCTGACGATGATGCAGCTAAAAAAGCAATTGCCGAATTGAACGGTGCCGAACTTGATGGTCGTACTATGGTTGTTAAGGAAGCTACTCCAAGAAGCTAATTAACCTGTTAAGTAATAAAAAGAACTTCTGTTGTCGAAAGATGACAGAAGTTTTTTTTGCCACTTTCCGTACCTCAAAATGATAGGTTGATATGATGTAAACATTATAATTGATGAAGTTAAAAACATTTACTGATTGAGACAGGCAATAAGAATATAAATTCTTGATTTTGTTGATAATATTTTTCAGTAACTCCCGGTAGACCTTATAAATTATTCGAATATATTTCATTTTTATTAAATAATTATACTTATCCTGTCGTGCATTTTTATTACTTTTGAAAAATATTTCTCTATGAAATGAATCACGATACTGAAATACTAATTCAGCCACTAAAAAATGGTTCTGTCAAGGCATTTGATGCTCTGTATCAACTTTATAGTGCCCGGTTGTATAACTTCGTACTGAAGATTTCCAACGGGGACACCTATATGGCGGAGGAAATAGTACAACGGGTTTTTATCAAAATATGGGAAGAGCGGAGCCTGCTCGATACTCAAAAATCATTCAATGCTTTCATTTGCACCATCGCCAAAAATATGCTGATGAATGAATACAAACACCAGATGGTGGAATTCGTATATCAGGAATATATTTTACAAATTAATAAGGATGAGAGTAGTGATGGGGTAGATAAAATAGAATATGTATTTTTGGAAAAATACCTGAATACGTTGATAGAACAACTCACGCCTGCCCGCCGCGAAGTTTACATTATGAACCGTATCGATAAACTGACGGTAAAGGAAATAGCCCAAAGGTCCGGAAAATCGGAAAAAACAATAGAAAAGCAACTTTCAGAAGCAAACGAATTTATTCGCCGGCAGTTTAGTAAACATTACGATAAGCTTTTCAGCCTGCTGATAATTCCTTTCTTGGTATAATCCATTCAATCCTTATTTCCAAAGTCATCCTGACTTTTTAATAAGTAAATGTTTTTTGTGATTTTGACTTCGTAGAAGTCACATATTTGTAGAAAATATGTTCCTTTTTTGATGTTCGACCCCTGTCGGGGTCGAATAATACAAGGTGATTTTCAGCTACAACTATGAAATTCCGCTGGAATTTTTTCTTAAAAACAAAAAGTCAAAATGAGTTTTTCCAAAGAAATCCCTCAACCCCCAAAATAAAACGATTTTCTTTTCATTAACCGGAAGGTTGTTGTTCATTCGTTATTTTTATCCCGCCCATCTACCCGGATAATTTTTCCTGCAATTAATTACTGCATTACAACTTTAATTGATAACCCATTCCGGTTCGCTATCCTTGTGACTTTGTCAAAATCAGAACCCATTCTGACTATTATTATTTTTTTTAAAAAAAAATCAATATCAGGGTAAGGGTTTTTAGTAATCCTGATTGTATAATAGATAAACAACAATTACAATGGACCAACAAATAACAGCATTATTCCGAAAATATCTTTCGAACTCCGCTACGGCTGATGAGATGAAGGAACTGGACGAGTGGATAGCTTCCAATGAAGACCTCAATGATTGGTTGGAAAATCAAGTGGACGATTCATCAGCCGAAATGGATGCCGAAAAACAAGCAGACATACTGGCGAAAATTCACGAAAAGATTGCTGTACAAAGCAAACAAAAATTTGTGCTACCCGGCTGGGCAAAAACGGTAGCTGCCGTAGCACTGATAGTATTGATGGCAGTGAGTGCCGCAATATATTTCAGGAGCAATCAACCGAACATGATTCAATATGCAGAAATAGGTGCCTTGCGTGGACAGAAAGCAAGCGTTACTCTGCCCGATGGGACAAAAATAACACTGAATTCGGAATCGACCCTGAAATACAGCACAAACTATAACCAATCTGACAGAGCGGTGGAATTGGTGGGAGAAGCTTACTTCGAAGTGGCCAAAAATAAGAAAATACCATTCGTAGTGAAAGCCGGAAAACTGGAAATAGAAGCCAAGGGAACTGCATTCAATATTAAAGCCTATCCGACCGACAACTCAATTTCCACTACGCTGACCGAAGGCAAAATTGAAGTGAAAACCCCACTCGACGTGCTTAATATGATCCCGAATGAAAGGATGGAATATAACAATACAGACCAAACCTTCCGAAAATTGACCCTGACTGATGCTGTAGGTTCAATCGGCTGGCTGAACGACGAACTCAGTTTTGAAAATGCCACGCTGGCCGAAGTGGTAGCCAATTTCTCACGCATTTACAATATCGACATTCAGTTTGCCTCTGAATCCATTAAAGAGCAGCGATTTACCGGAAAAATCAATAACAACAGCCTGCTTTCGGTGCTGCGAATTATTTCCTTCACATCGCCCATTCGGTTCGAACAAAAGGACTCGGTTGTAATCCTGTATGAAGTTCCATCTGAAAAGAAGTTGTTTCAGGTTAACAAAAATCTTAAAAATACAAATTAATAAATCTAATATCCTATGAAAGAAAAAAAATCACAATTGTTAAAATCTTTACTGCGGATTGTTTTGAAAGTTTTTTTACTTGTTTCGATGATTTCAATGCCTGTAATCTTACACGCCCAGATTACCGTAAAGGCTGATAATGAGACTGTACGAAGCATTCTGAAAAAAATTGAAAAACAATCGGACATGACTTTTTTCTACAATGAAGCATTGACCGACCTGAACAAAAAAGTGTCAGTGAATGTGAAGAATTCATCACTTGAAAGTACCCTGAACCAGGTATTGAAAACTACCGGCCTGGCATTCTCCTTTCAGGGCAAAACCATTGTACTAACAGATAAGAATAAAATTGTACCGGCGACCGAAACTACCAAGCCGCAAAGCAACATAACCGAAAAAGGACGAAAAGTGACCGGTGTGGTAAGGGATGCCGCCGGAGAGACACTGATAGGTGTGGCTGTTGCTGTGCATGGTTCCGCCAACAGGGTGGCAACCAATGTGAAAGGGGAATTTGAACTGCAAAATGTAGCTCCCGATGCCACTCTTGATATCTCTTATGTGGGAATGAAAGCACAATCAATTCCCTTAGCGGGTAAAACAACCATAGCAGTAGTATTGTCGGACGACACAAAATTGCTTGAAGAAGTGGTGGTTACGGCGATGGGTATTGAGCGTAAATCGAAATCACTCACCTATGCTACCCAAAAAATGAACAACGACGAACTCATGCGCGTACAGGATGCCAACTTTATAAACTCACTGCAGGGAAAGGCAGCCGGGCTGAGTATTACACCCAACGCAGGTGGTGCCGGTGGTTCATCCAAGATATTACTGAGGGGAAATAAATCGGTTCTTGGTAATAATACACCCTTGATAGTGGTGGATGGAGTACCCCTGAGTAATCCGGTGAAAGGACAGCAGGGAATACAGGGCGGACAGGCAATGGGTTACAGCTTTACTACCGAAGGTTCCGATGCCTTGTCATCCATCAATCCCGATGATATCGAAAGTATCAACATTCTGAAAGGGGCCAATGCTGCCGCTCTCTATGGTAGTGCAGCATCCAACGGAGTACTGATGATTACCACCAAAAAAGGACAGGACGGTAAGTTGACCGTGGGTGTAACATCCAATGCAACTTTTGAGAATCCGCTGCTGCTTCCCCAACTCCAAAATACCTATGGAGCTGAAGTTAATACCTTTGCAGGAACAGTAGCCGGTGAAAGCTGGGGCAAGAAAATAGCCGATATGACCTCACAGGAAACAGCCGTTAAAAACCTGACCAATGTACCTCAAAACTACATTAATGACTTTTTCAAAACGGGAAATACATTCAATAATTCGGTTTCAATCAGTGGTGGATCCAAGTTTGTTCGTTCTTACTTCTCTTATGGAAACACCAACTCCGGGGGAATGATTGACAATAACAAATTCAACCGCCACACCATTTCATTCCGCCAGAATTACAGTCTGTTCAAAGAAAGATTAAAAATTGATGCCTCCATCAATTATGTGAACCAAAACACCAAAAACCGTCCAGGTGGAGGAACTTCGCTGAACCCGCTTTTCAACCTGTACACCTCACCGCGAAATGTGGATATGAACTATTACCGTGCCAATTATAAAATAAATGACGGTACCTGGATGTCGAACAATTATGATTATTATCAGCTGTCAAATAAATCGTATATATGGACTTCGGGGCAAACCGAACTGAAAGGTCCGAAACAGAATTGGGTCTATACATCTGCCGATCAGAATAATCCGTATTGGCTTATTAATATGATCAATCGCACCGATGAACAAAACCGGGTTTATGGATATCTCTCGGGCAATCTCAAACTGATGGACGGACTGACTGCTCAGGCTCGTCTCAGCATCGATCGCTCCAGTTCAACTGCCAAAACGGAAACTTCAGCAACCACCCAGTTTCCTTCTACCATGCTCGATTATGGTGAATTCAGGCAAAACATAAGCAATACCAGCGAGTTTTATCTGGACTGGATGCTGAATTACAACAAAGAATTTGGAGATATTGCGGTTTCAGCTTCCACAGGATACACTGCCCATCAGATAACCGGTAATTCACAGTCGCTGCTGATTAGCAGAGCTACTGCCGAAGATGCCTTAAGACGCGTTATTCCTACCGCAGTCAATCTTTTCGATCCCCGTGCCGGAATTACAGGAGGGCGCGATTATGGCAAGTTCATCAACTGGGACGAAGGCGTATTCTTTACCGGTCAGCTGGGCTATCATGATTACCTCTTTGTGGAAGGCAGCTACCGCCAGGACTGGTACCGGGCATTCAAACAGTTCTCAGTGTCGCGTGGTACGCCCGACAATTACGGTTATTTCTCATTCGGCGTCAATGCGTTGATGCACGAAATAGTAAAGTTGCCAACCTTCTGGAACTACCTGAAACTGCGTACCTCATATAGCGAAGTGGGTAACTCTATACCCAATGTGATGTTCTCATCGGTTGGTGTCAATTTGCTGACCGGTGCCTCTACACCCTCACCTTATGCATATTTTGAAAATCCAATTCCGGAAAAAACAAAATCGTACGAAGCCGGATTCGATGCTTCATTCTTCAAAAATGCATTGACCTGGGACATGACCCTGTATCATTCGTCCATGAATAACAACTACCTGCTGGTAGGAGTTTCGGGCAAGCAAAAACCGGTAAATACCGGAATAATCCGCAATATGGGCGTGGAAACTACGATGTCATATTCTATGAATTTGGCTAAAAATTTACTTTGGAAAACCGGAGTTAACTTCGCATACAACAACAATAAAATCATGAAAACCTATAAGGATAAAAACGGAAACGAAAGTTTGATTGAACAACAGATAGGTTTCGGAGGAAAAGTTCAGATAAAGTATCGGGAAGGCGGAAGTTACGGTGATTTGTATGTGACTGATTTTGCCCGCGACGAAAATGGGAAAATTAAACTCACCAATGAAGGGAAACCCAGTTTGAGCAGCGATAAGTTTGGTGTATTTATGGGCAATATGAATGCACCTTACCAGTTGGGCTGGAACAATACCTTCTCATACAAAGGATTTACATTCTACTTTCTGGCTTATGGCCGCATTGGTGGCAAGGTTATTTCATTTACGGAGGCATTTCTTGATTTCGAAGGTCTTTCAGCCCGTTCGGGAGCCGCCCGTCAGGCTTATGAAGCCGATAAGGGCAACCTGACTTACCGGTATAAAGACTCGCAGGGTGCTGAGCATACTGTGCCCGGAATGCTCATGCCCGACGGTCAGTTGACATCTATCGAGGCATATTACAAAGGCATTGGTGGGGATGTTAATGCTTCTCAATACGTATATGATGCCACCAACTTCCGCCTGCGCGAAGTTTCGCTGGGATACACATTCCGCAATTTGTTTGGTCCTGCCAAAAATCTTTCGTTGTCCATGGTAGGACGCAATCTGTTCTTCTTATACAACAATGCACCGGTTGATCCCGATACTTCGATATCTACCCAAAACAGTCTGGGAAGTGTGGATGTGTTCAATATGCCGTCATCACGTTCGGTAGGATTAGCATTAACAGTTACATTTTAATCAATACAGAAAAATTACCAATCATGAAATCAACGATTTTATATATTTGTGCAGCCTTGTTGGCTGCCACAACACTGTCCTCCTGTCTTTTTAACGAAGATTTTGTAGGATCGGAGTTTACTGCCGGCACCATTGAAGGAGAAACAGCCGTTCATCTGGGGAAAGCGGATAATATTAATTATCAGCGTAAAATAACCGAAGCAGGTCTGACAAGCGCATTGGAAACAATGAATAAAACCAAACTGTTGGGTCAGATGCTGTCCGCTCAATATGCACTGCGGGGAGGTAAACAGGGCAACAGTCCCGGTCCGCATGCTTATCAGTATCAGTTTAGTCTCGAAACCGACAACTACGCCGGATATCTGTGTTTGCCACAGGACTTTGGTGGACGTATGCAATCCACGTATTACAACAGTCAGGACTTTAACGGAGGTGCCATGGGTTCATTCATGGAAATGAAAAATTTTATTGTTCCCATCTTAAATCACCCTCAGATAGATTCTATTCCGGAAATTAAAGCTATCTCGTTGCTGATATATGATATTTCGGCGCAGGAAGTGGCCGACATTTACGGTGCGTTCCCGTATGTCAATTATAAAGCCAACCGCCAGGATCATCCGTTTGTGTACAATCCGCTGGATACCATCTATGCCACCATTGTTAATAATATTGACACAATAGTTTCCTGTTTGCAGAATTATCCCAATCGTCCACAGTGGTATCAGGCCAAAGTGGATGGTATCCTCAAACAATACGATAGAGTTTCTCCGACTACGGGTGATAAAATTCAGAACTGGATTCGCTTGGCCAATTCTCTGAAACTAAGAATGGCCATGAACATTGTTAAAGTCGAACCGGTTTTGGCTCAAAAATGGGCAGAACAGGCCGTTCAGTCAGGTGTCATCGAAACATCTGCACAACAATTCGGAGTTAGTCCTCAGATTATCGGCTTTTCGCATCCATTAATCGAGATTTCAAATAGCTGGAACGACACCCGGTTGAATGCCTCCTTCGAATCAATTCTGAAGGCGTATGATCATCCCGTACTGAGTTTCTTGTTTACAAAAAATTCTCATCCCATTATAAATAAAGACGATCCTTCCAAAATTTATCCTGCTGAAAGCGGCTACGTAGGATTACGTTCGGGCATACGAATGTTATCCGGCCAGGCCTACAATGTGAATTTCCGCACGGCTTATTCCCGAATTTCGGAAGCTATATTAGAAATGCCATTATTTGTAATCAAACTTTCCGAAGTTCAGTTCCTGCGGGCTGAAGGGGCTTTACGCGGATGGAATATGGGTGGAAGTGCCGAAGGATTCTACAATTTAGCCATAGAGAATGCTTATAGTGATACCGAATTGAAAATCTACGATGAGCTGAATGATGATTTTATTTATTTTGATCAGACTAAATACAGACCGGCTTTGGCTAACTATATGAAAATGGAAAATGCCCGTGATATTGATTATGTTGATCCATACAGTAATGAATATAACAGGAAAAGTACCCTGAAAGTAGGGGTAAAATGGAATAACGGCGATACAATGAAACAAAACTGGAGAAAATCATTACCCAAAAATACATTGCCGGTTTCCCGAATTCGTTTGTTGCCTGGGGCGATCTGCGTCGTACCGGTTATCCGCGTATTTTCCCTGTGGTATATGATGATGGAGATGGTTCCATACCTGCCGGAGATATTATTCGCCGAATACCGTTTTCGGGCACTTCGCAGGAAGCAATCCGTAATGATATAGCCAATACAGGACTCCGTGCACTGGGAGGACCCGATAAGCAGGGCACCCGACTGTGGTGGGATGTGGCTGGCGCTAATTTTTAAATCGAAAAATATTTAACTGAATTAACATAATCAATAATAACTCAATTTTTTACTATGAAAAACAAATTTTTTACAGGAATGCTGGTAGCCCTGCTACTGAGTTTGGGAGGTTTTTCCGTCAATGCACAAACATCGCCGACTGCCTCCAAAGAAATTTATAACTGGACACCTTACGGGGATGTCAATATGTTGAATTTATTCTATGATGTTCTGAAACAGGGCAGAAACTATCCTACACCACAGGAAATCCGCAATACCTTTGGATTCGATATGGAATTTTCACGTTCTCACGTTCGTCCGCATGCCGTTATGTACAATCAGGCAAAGCAGATAAACCCGACAATCAACCCAAAACGAAAAATCTGGATGAATATACCTGGTGGTATCGGAAAGGGCAATGGTGGTTATCCATCATCACTGTTCAATAATGACGTGTATTCCCTGTGGCAATATACGCATCTATTCGGCTCTTGGAATCACGGGATTTTTCAGGCTCCCGGATCCTGGGCAGATGCTGCTCATAAACACGGAACCGATATTTTTAGTGGCATAAAATTTTTCGAAAGCTGGACTCCGGGTAGCGGTGATGCTACTTATGCGGCTCTGATTTCGCAAAAAGAGGGTGACAAATACAAATATGCCGAACCGCTTATCAATATCCTAATGTATATGGGACTGGATGGGATCAACTATAACTGGGAAGACAACAGTTATAGCAATACTGACGTAATCGCCTTTCATAAAGAACTTTACCGGATTGCCAAAGAAAAAGGATTTAATAACTTCCACATTGGAATTTATACGCTGAATTCCGGACTCACCGATACGAATAAAGAAACTCTGTATTATGGTCACAATCCCTCAGATAAAACGATGGACCTGATGCTAAACTATTCAGCCGGTAATTTTGCGACAAGCAGTACTGCTGCGTCGTTGACAGCTGCTAAAAGTGTTAACCCGAACGAACTCAGTGTTTATCAGGGGGTGTGGATTGTTACCATGGACCGGTCATGGACAACGATGAATACCGATACCAGAAAGGAAATGAACCTTTGCCTTTGGGGTGAACATGCTCAAAATCGCTTTATGAGCTATAACAATGGAACCGATGCATTCAATATACAGGAAAATTACCAGAAATTACTGGAACGTGGTTTCTCCGGCGGAAACCGCAATCCGGCCAAATTGCCAACGCTGGCTAATACCGGTAACAACTGGGAATTGTCGGGCTCAAAAGAACCGTTATCCACTTTCGGCGGTTTGGCAAGTTTTGTGGCCGAACGACCCACGGTGCAGGGAAAACTCCCTTTCTATACCAATTTCCAGCTCGGCAATGGAGAACGATATAATTACAAAGGTAAAAAAACGTTTGGCAACTGGTATAACATGGGTGCCCAGGACTACCAGCCTACCTATCGCTGGTTGGTGTACGAAGCCAACACAAAAACAGTCAGCACAGCTATTCAGCCGGGCTATACGCACCGCGATGCTTACACCGGTGGTTCAGCCCTGGAACTTAAAGGTAACACCACAACAAGCGGAACAGACATTGTCCTTTATCGCACCGATCTGGAAATCAGTGCCGGCAATCCTCAGGTAAGTGTAGCTGTAAAATCATACAAAGAGGGTACCAACCCAACCGATCTTTATGTTATTGTGAAAAAGAAAGATACCGATACCTGGACCGAAATACCAGTGGGCAATACCACCGATAAGACCTGGCAGGAAATGACCTTGCCCGTGAGCGGTTTTACTGCAGGTGACCACATCGAATACATTGGGTTACGTGTGAAAGCGGCTTCAGCAGCTCCTTATCAGATGTACGTGGGCAAATTGGCTCTGACAGATGACAGGGAAGTGAAAGAAGTAGCTCCAATCGAAGACCTGATTGCAGAAGTTAAAAGAGAAACACAAAGTACCATGGCCGTCAAACTCAACTGGAAAGTAAGCCCGATTGCCGCTTCGCCGCGTGCAGATCAGACCGGTCTGGTTTACAACGACGAAGCCAATGTTGATCATTTTGAAATCATGTATAAAAATGGTGTGGAAGGACGTATATCAGAATTGGGACGCACTTCTACCTGGTCTGCTTATGCAGGTGATATTGAGTTTAGCGACAACGGTACTCTGGATGATCCTTATATTGGTGTTCGTTCTGCATCTGTGGATGGTAAAAACTATTCACCGGTAGTCTGGATAAACATTCCAAGAGCTGAAGCCTCACAACTTCCGGTTTTCGCCAAAGACGGATATTGTGCTACTGAGATAAATCCGGATTCCGAAGGTGCTAATGTAGCTCGTGTACAACGCTATCTGACTGAAGTTAAAACTACCGGTTTGTCCGAAAACCTGAACTATACTGCCGATGCTCCTGTTGCTGATGGTACACAGTATAAAAATGCAACTGATAAATCATTTACTGCAGCTCAGGGACAGACATTTGACTTCTTCTTCAAGGCATTTGATGCGTCTGACGGTTTGAAATGGTGTTTTGCTAAAGCCTATATCGACTGGGATAAAAACGGAGACTTTGATGCTGTGAACGAAATTGTATTTGATTTAGGAGCGGTAAGAGCAGGAACTGTGGAATTTCAGACAACAGGTGTTACCAAATCATTTACCGTACCTGCAAATGCTAATACAGGGCAAACCCGCATGCGTATTGTATTCTCAGACGCTTGGTTTACACATCCCGGACCTTGTGGACAAACAGCCAAAGGATTTAGCATTGATTTCACGGTAAATATCACCGGTACAAATCCTCCTGTGATTGCTGTTGACAAACACGATCAGGGAATTGCCGACGAACCGGAAAAAGCACGCGAAAGTGGTTCTGCTGTTGAAAATGTATATACTAACCCCGGCGAATTCTCAACATTTTATCCCAATCCCGCTGAATCATTTATCAGCTTCAAGAATACGCAGCAGATGTGGATTTACAGCCTAGATGGAAAATTGATATTTACTCAGAAAGATAATCTGGATAATGTAAACATCAGCCAGCTAAATAACGGGTTATATGTTGTGAAAATGCTGAATAACAGTGTGGTACGAAGTGCCAAACTTCAAAAGAAATAAACGATAAATTCAACTACACAAATCATGCAATATCACGCACTGTTTATTCAGTGCGTGATATTTTTTTTACAATATGCTATGGGTGATCATGATATATACATAATTAATCGTAATTAATATTAAATCCCTACGGATATTGCGTTAAAATCAAAATAAATATATATTTTACGCCGGTATTTTCTTTATGCAGCTTTTTATTTTCATTTTTATTGTTTAACTTTGTGGTATTAAATAATATAAATATATTAATAAGCCATCAATTATAAAATAATTTAATTAATTTTGTAACCTAATATAAGAGTATTCTGAATCAGAAACAATTAATTTTACTACAATGGAAAAAATAAAAGGTCTTATCAATGCCCCTTTCACTCCTTTTTACGAAAATGGAGAAGTAAATTTCGAACCGATTGAGGCCTATGCCAATATGCTGGTTAAAAATGGTTTAAAAGGTGTTTTTATCAACGGCTCATCCGGTGAAGGCTATATGCTGACGTATGACGAACGCATTGCGTTAGCCGAAAAATGGGTTTCTGTAGCTCCCGAGGGATTTAAGGTGATTGTTCACGTGGGCAGTACCGTTGTAAAAGACAGCAATAAACTTGCACGTCATGCTCAGGAAATCGGTGCTTTTGGTATTGGTGCCATGGCTTCTCCATTCCCCAAAGTGGGCCGCATCGAAGAACTGGTGAAATACTGCGAGGAAATTGCCAGTGGCGCTCCTCAATTACCGTTTTATTTTTACCACATCCCTGCACTCAGCGGTGTTTTCCTGCCTATGCTTCCACTCCTCGAAGCTGTTGATGGCCGTATCCCCAATTTTGCGGGCATCAAATATACCTATGAAAGCATCTACGAATACAACCAATGCATGCTCTACAAAGGTGGCAAATTCGATATGCTCCACGGACAGGACGAAACCATTCTGCCAGTATTGGCTATGGGTGGCGCACAGGGCGGCATCGGCGGAACAACCAACTACAACGGTCGCGAACTGGTAGGCATACTGGATGCATGGGAAAAGGGTGATTTAGAAACTGCACGCGAAAAACAGAATTTCTCACAGGATGTCATTAATGTCATTGTCAACTACCGCGGAAATATTGTGGGTGGAAAACGCATCATGAAACTGATAGGCCTCGATCTGGGGAAAAACCGCACCCCGTTCCGCAATATGAGCGACGACGAAGAAGCATCCATGAAAAAAGAACTGGAAGCCATCAACTTCTTCAGCCGTTGCAATAAATTTTAGTCTTTAATTTTGCTAAAAATACCTGATGATAATCATACTATAAAAAATCACAAAACAATGAGAGAATACATTGAAAAATGGGCAAAAACATACAAGGATGATCTGACTGAAAACATTCTCCCTTTTTGGCTTAAACACGGTCTGGATACGGTTAACGGAGGTTTTTACACTTGCCTTAACCGTGATGGTTCGATGATGGACACTACCAAATCGGTCTGGTTTCAGGGGCGGGGCGGTTTTGTATTTGCCCACGCATATAATACCATCGAGCAGAAACCCGAATGGCTCGCAGCTTCGAAATCGGCTGTTGAATTTCTGGAAAAATACTGTTTCGATACCGATGGACGGATGTATTTCGAAGTGACAGCCGAAGGAGTTCCACTCCGCAAACGCCGGTATCTTTTTTCCGAATCCTTTGCGGCGATAGCTATGTCGGAATATTCCATTGCATCGGGCGATCAGAAATATGCTCACAAAGCACTGGATATATTCAGGCTTATTTTGAAATATAAAAATACACCCGGATTGCTCGAACCTAAATACAACGAAAACTTCCAGGCTCGTGGTCATTCGCTTTGTATGATTCTGATCAATACGGCATCGTGCATTCGCAGGGCTATTCAGGATGACATTCTGAACCATCAGATTGATGAATCAATCGACCATATTGCCAGGTATTTCATGAAACCGGAATTTGAAGCCCTGCTCGAAATGGTGGGACCCAACGGAGAATTCATTGATACGAATGCCGGAAGAACCATCAATCCGGGACACTGCATCGAAACATCATGGTTTATTCTCGAAGAAGCCAAGTTCCGTAACTGGGACCCAAAACTGGTAGAAATGGCCGAAACCATACTGAACTGGTCGTGGAAATGGGGCTGGGACGAAGAATTCGGTGGCATCATCAACTTCATGGACTGTAAAAATCTCCCTTCGCAGGACTATGCGCAGGATATGAAATTCTGGTGGCCACAGAACGAAACCATTATTGCCACTTTGTATGCCTACCTTGCTACGAAAGATGCAAAATACCTGGAAATGCATAAGCAGATCAGTGACTGGACCTACGCTCATTTTCCCGATCAGGAATATGGAGAATGGTACGGTTACCTGCACCGCGACGGTTCGGTAGCACAGCCTGCCAAAGGCAATCTTTTCAAAGGCCCTTTCCATGTACCGCGCATGATGATGGTGGCTTACCGGCTTTGTAATGAAATATTGAAAAGTTGATGCTCAAAAGGATATCAATTATTATTGTATCCTAATTAGAAAAATACAATTAAAAGTTACCTGGACATAAATCTTAATCTTTTAACAGCAATAATTGCATGAAACAGGCATGCCAAATACTTTTAACTTGCATGGGAATGATTAAACTAACTAAACTATCAGTACAAATCTAACTTGACGCTCTAAATCCCCCCTTTCCCGATATCCCGAAGCTTCGGGACGGGACACGGTAGGTGGTTAGAGGGCAGATAAAAAATTATAATCGCATGAAAAACAGTAAATATTATCCCTGGGTAGTGGTTGGTCTGTTGTGGGTAGTTGCCTTGCTCAACTACATGGATCGCCAGATGCTTTCCACCATGAAAGATGCCATGATGATAGATATTACCGAACTGCAAAAAGCAGAAAATTTCGGAAATCTGATGGCTGTTTTCCTGATCATTTACGGGTTTATGAGTCCGTTTGGTGGTATGATTGCCGATCGCATCAACCGTAAATGGCTCATTGTCGGTAGCTTATTTGTATGGTCGGCGGTAACCTACGGCATGGGACTGGCCGAAAATTTCACCCAGGTTTACTGGCTGCGTGCCCTGATGGGATTAAGCGAAGCACTTTATATACCGGCTGCACTCTCTTTGATAGCCGATTATCACACCGGTAAAACCCGTTCGCTGGCTATTGGTATTCACATGACCGGGCTTTACATGGGGCAGGCTGTCGGTGGTTTTGGAGCAACGGTAGCTGCAGCCTATTCCTGGCAGACCACCTTTCATTCCTTTGGTCTCATTGGGATTACCTATTCTGTAATCCTCGTGATCTTTCTTTTTGAAAAAAGAAACGAACAGAAAGATATCGAAACCCTGCACAATGCAGGAAAAGCTCCTGAAATGAAGATACCTTTGCTCAAAGGGTTGGGGATGATATTTTCAACCGCTGCATTCTGGGTAATATTGTTTTACTTTGCAGCACCGAGTTTGCCGGGCTGGGCAACCAAAAACTGGCTTCCCACACTATTCTCCGAAAGTTTGAACATACCGATGTCACAGGCAGGTCCTCTTTCCACCATTACCATTGCGGCTTCCTCCTTTATCGGGGTAATATTCGGTGGTATTCTTTCCGATCGCTGGGTGCAGAAAAACATTCGCGGACGCGTTTATACCGGGGCCATTGGTCTGGCGCTCACCATTCCCTCACTGGTGCTTTTAGGTTTTGGTTCATCACTGGTAGCTATAGTTGGCGCAGCTATGCTGTTTGGTATCGGTTACGGTATGTTCGATGCCAATAATATGCCTATTCTCTGTCAGTTTATTCCTGCCAAATTGCGTGGCACCGCTTACGGAATGATGAATATGGTGGGTGTGTTTGCTGGTGCCGGAGTAACCAGCGTGCTTGGCAAAATGACCGATAACGGCAATCTGGGATTTGGATTTGCCGTACTCGCAGGCATTGTGTTCATCGCCCTTGCATTGCAACTGGTTACACTTAAGCCAAAAGTTGAAAATATGGTATAAGTTATGGCAGGTTATTTGAATATTTTCATTCAACCTGTTATTCTTTAATCTGTTATTAATTTTAATTAAAACCGATAACCCTATGAAAATTAAATTTGTATCATTCCTGCTCTTTTTAGCAGCAATATTTACCCTTAGTGCACAAAACAGTGTTTTTGTTTACGAACCTCAAATACCCATACTTATAGATCGTACTGATAACGTGCTGATGTATGTTCGCCTGGTGGCAAACGATGTCAAAACGCTGAACACGATTGATTTATCATTCGGTAAAGAGGTTAATCTGAAAGAAATACGTTCGGTTCGCCTGTTCTATTCGGGTACCGAAGCCGATCAACGCAAAGACGGAGTGTATTATGCTCCAGTCGGGCTTATCAGTGGAAATTCAGGAAAGGGACTTGCAGCAGAGCCTTCATATTCTATTCTCCGCGATGAGCATAAAAATCCCTCCGGTAATATCCGTTTTAATGCAAATCAGAACCTGTTTCCAGGCATCAACTATTTCTGGATCAGTATTCAGATGAAACCAAAAACATCTCTTTTTTCAAATATATCAGCTAAAGTCACAGCCATTACCGCAGACAATAAATCGCTTGATTTCGAATTGAAATCCCAGTCCCATACCCGCCGAATGGGTGTAGGGGTGAGGCGTGGCGGCGATGACGGAGTAGCTGCATTCCGCATCCCCGGGCTGGTAACCACCAATGCCGGAACCTTACTGGGTGTGTATGATGCACGCTACAACTCCAGTGTCGATCTTCAGGAACACGTTGATATCGGTTTAAGCCGAAGTACCAACGGTGGAAAAACCTGGGAAAAAATGCGCATCCCGATGGCATTTGGACAGTATGAAGGACTTCCCAAAGGACAAAACGGAGTGGGCGATCCCTCCATATTGGTCGATAAACAGACCGGAACCATCTGGATTGTAGCTGCCTGGACACATGGTATGGGCAACCGCCGGGCCTGGTTCAACTCGCTGCCCGGAATGACTATCCACGAAACTGCACAACTAATGATGGTGCGCAGCGATGACGATGGTAAAACCTGGTCGGCACCCATCAATGTGACTTCACAGGTGAAAGATCCTTCGTGGCGTTTCCTCTTGCAGGGACCCGGCAGAGGTATCAGTATGAACGACGGCACACTCGTTTTTCCCACTCAATACATTGACCCACAGGGATTGCCTCATGCAGGAATTATGTGCAGCAAAGACCACGGCAACACCTGGACAATCAGTGCACCTGCACGCGACAATACCACCGAAGCTCAGGTGGCCGAAGTTACGCCGGGTGTATTGATGCTCAATATGCGTGATAACCGGGGTGGAAGCCGGGCGGTAAGTATTACTTCTGACTACGGCAAAACCTGGACAGAACATCCATCCAATCGCAGTGCTCTGCAGGAACCGGTGTGTATGGCCAGCCTGATAAAAGTGGAAGCAATAGATAATATTACAGGCAAAGATTTACTGCTTTTCTCTAATCCCAATACCACCAAGGACCGGAAGAATATGACCATTAAAGCCAGTTTCGACGGAGGATTGACCTGGAAGGAAAGCAACCAGCTCCTGCTCGATGAGGATTACGGATGGGGTTACAGTTGTCTCACCATGATTGATAAGGAAACGGTGGGAATTCTATATGAAAGCAGTGTGGCTCACATGACTTTTCAGGCTGTAAAACTGAAAGATATTATCGAAAAATAATAAATCAACAATCAATTAAGCATCAATGAAATTTCAACGAAACCTGTTTTTTCTGATGGTTACACTTGCTGTCTGTGCCTGTAAGCCAACACCTGAAAAACCGGTCAGGATTTACATTACCGAAGTTGAAAGTATTCCCGGTGAATTTGGCAATATCTCCAAAGGTGTTTCTGCCTCATTCGCAGGTTTGATTGATGAAAGACTGATTGTAGCCGGCGGTTGTAATTTTCCCGATACTGCGGCAGCTGAGGGAGGAAAAAAAGTATTTTACAAGGACATTCTTTTGCTTGATGGTCGAAAATGGAGAAAAATTGGTGATCTTCCGCGCGAACTGGCTTATGGAGTCTCAATCAGTTTACCCGATGGGTTGTTGATGATGGGTGGTAGAAATACTGATTTCTTTTCTTCCGCTGTTTATCGGCTAAAAATGGATAAAACCTCCGAAAGTCTCACAATTGACAGTTTGTTGCCATTGCCTGTAACAGCTGATAATTTTGGAGGTGCTGTATTAAACGATGTTATTTATGTGGCTGGCGGTAATCAGGACGGGAAACCATCGGCCGAAGTATGGAGTCTGGAACTGAAAAATCCCGTAGTGTGGAAAAAATGCCCTAAAATACCTTCACGGCCCTTGGTGCAACCCGTTGTCACCGCTGCAGCAGGTAATATTTATGTCATGGGTGGGTTTGATGTTGGCGGCGATAGTCTCATGGCAGAAGTTTCGCAGGCAGTCTGGATGTATGCTCCGGGCACCGCGAAGTGGACGAAAGTAGCCGATTATCAGACTGATATCAATCAATATTCGCTGAGTGGGGGAGCGGCAGTAGCCTTGTCCGATGACCTTATACTGACCCTTGGCGGAGTGAATAAAACAGTATTCGAAGAGGCATTAAACCGAAACGCTTATCTGGCAAAATTCCAGCCAATTCTTTCGGATACGCTCACAACAAGGCTGAAAGAAGAGGCCGGGAATTATATGTTTCATCCGGAGGAATGGTATAAATTTAACCCGACGATAAAGGCTTTTGATACCAAAAACAATACGTGGTCGAGCCTGGGACAGTTTCAGCAAACTGCTCTGGCCGGTTCAACAGTGGTTGCAAACGATAAGGTGATATATGTGGTCAATGGTGAAATAAAACCGGGAATCCGCACTCCTAAAATTTGGAAAATAAGCCGAAAACAAAGGGATTGAATTGAAACATTTAGTACATGAACTTGTTTATTCTTTGTATTGCTTATAAAACAACCAAAATATAATCTATGATTTATTCAACTTTAACCGAGAGCAAACACATCGAAAGTTTGCATCCGAAATTCAAACAACTTTTCGATTATGTGAAGGAGCATGACTTACTACGTCAGGAAACGGGACGCATAACCCTCGACGGCGATAATCTGTTCATCAATAATGTTAATCCCCAAATGGTTAGTGCTGATGAGCAGGTACTGGAAGTTCACCAGCGATATCTCGATGTGCATATTCCGCTTGATAAAGCTGAAACTATCGGCATCAAACCGCTTGAAAACTGCACCGATCTGAAATCGGAATTTAATTCTGAGGATGATTACGCTCTTTATTCCGATAAACCTACAAATTATGTAACTTTGCAACCCGGTGAATTTCTGATCGTTTACCCGCACGATGCACATGCACCCATCATCGGTGAAGGAAAAATCCGAAAACTGATAGCCAAAGTGTTGATTTAATTCATTATAATAAAAAAATTATTTAATAAAAAAATACTATGATATTTGATTTAAGTTCAAAAATTACCCTCGAAAGAATACCCAAGAAGTATTTTCGTCCCTCAGACCCACTTGAAGCAACCCGCCAGTCGAGGTACGAGAAACTCCGTACCGACATCTACGAGACTGAAAAGGAAGGTGCACAGTCTGTAGCAAAAGAGATAGCTGCTCTTATCCGCACCAGGGCAGAACAAAACAAACCCTGTGTACTGGCTTTGCCCGGTGGCTCATCACCCCTGAAAGTATATGCCGAACTGGTGCAAATGCATAAAAAAGAGGGCTTATCTTTCCAAAATGTTTACATTTTCAACATTTCCGATTTTTATCCCGTTGACAGTAAACATCATTCCAATGCCCGACTGATAAACGAATATCTCCTGAGTAAAGTGGATTTGCCTGAAGATCATTTTTTTACACCGGCCAACATTGAACGAACAGATGTATTGAATTTCTGCCAACGCTACGAAGCCAAAATGGAAGAATTGGGCGGACTTGATTTTGTGTTGGCTACAATCGGTCAGGTAGGCAATCTGGCTTATAATGAACCGGGTTCGCAGACAAGCTCCATTACCCGTTTGATGTTGTTGGATTCGCAATCAAGATCAGATTTGAAGCAATTTTACATATCGTCCGATGAAGTACCTGTAAGCGCTGTTACGTTAGGAATTTCCACAATTTTATCAGCTAAAAGAGTGGTTTTGATAGCCTGGGGTGAAACAAAATCGAATATTATAAAAGAAGTTATTGAAGGCAAAGCCAATGACAATGTTCCGGCTTCATTCCTGCAACTGCACAAAAATGCACAAGCCGTACTTGACCTCACTGCCGGTCAGCATCTTACCCGTATCAGTCATCCATGGCTGGTAGGACCCTGCGAATGGACGGACAAACTCATCCGCCGCGCCATTGTGTGGTTGTGCGAAAAAACACAAAAACCGATTTTGAAACTTACCAACAAGGATTATAATCAGTACGGTTTGAACGAGTTACTGGCACTTTTCGGATCGGCATACAACGTAAATATAAAGATATTCAATGATTTACAGCGAACCATCACCGGATGGCCGGGTGGAAAGCCAAATGCCGACGACAGCAACCGTCCCGAACGGGCAACTCC
>CALMZF010000294.1 GCA_937870645.1 uncultured Paludibacter sp.
CGGTCATGCCCGTCCGGCTATCACCTTCGATATTCTATTCCGCTATCTGATGCATCTGGGGTATAAGGTGCGCTACGTCCGTAACATTACCGATGTGGGTCACCTCGAAAATGATGCCGACGAAGGGGAAGATAAAATTGCCAAAAAAGCCCGTTTGGAAGAGCTGGAACCGATGGAAGTGGTGCAGTATTATGTGCTGCGCTACCACAAAGCCATGGAAGCCCTGAATGTGCTGCCTCCAAGCATCGAACCACACGCTTCGGCTCACATTATGGAACAGATTGATTTTACGCAGAAAATTCTGGATGCCGGTTTTGCGTATGAAAGTGAAGGTTCGGTTTATTTCGATGTGGAAAAGTATAACAAGGAACATCATTACGGAAAGCTTTCCGGAAGGAATATAGAGGATATGCTTGAAACAACGCGTGATTTGGACGGACAAAGCGAGAAACGACGCAGTGTGGATTTCGCCCTCTGGAAAAAAGCGTCACCCGAACACATTATGCGCTGGAAATCGCCGTGGAGTGTAGGCTTTCCGGGCTGGCACATGGAGTGCTCGGCGATGGGAACAAAATACCTGGGCGAAGAATTTGATATTCACGGTGGAGGAATGGACCTGATGTTTCCGCATCACGAATGCGAAATAGCACAGTCGACTGCTGCGCTGGGCAAGGAAACCGTTCATTACTGGATGCACAACAACATGATAACCATAGCCGGCCAGAAAATGGGAAAGTCGCTGGGTAATTTTATCACTCTTGAAGAATTTTTCACCGGAAACCACAAACTGCTGACCAAGGCATTCAGTCCGATGACCATCCGGTTCTTTATTTTGCAGGCACACTACCGCAGCACGGTAGATTTCAGCAGCGAAGCGCTCGAAGCCTCCGAAAAGGGACTGGAACGACTGATGGAAGGATACTCCCGGTTGCAGAAACTCACCGCCGGAGAAAAATCGACGGTGGATGTAAGCGGACTGCGCGAAAAATGCGAAGCTGCCATGTGCGATGATCTGAACACGCCGATAGTGATTTCGCACTTGTTCGAAGCGCTGAAAGCCATCAATCTGGTGCATGATGGTAAAGAAACAATTTCTGCTGCCGATCTGGATGAACTAAAATCGGTTTTTCAGCTTTTTATGGACGATGTGCTGGGTTTGCAATCCCAAAATAATACAAATGAAAATTCAGATGCATATCACAAAGCAATTGATTTGCTTTTAAATATCCGGCTCGAAGCCAAGAAAAACAAAGACTGGGCAACCAGCGATAAGATACGCAACGAACTGACAGCACTTGGTTTTGAAATAAAGGATACGAAAGACGGATTTGAGTGGAAAATTTAAAGCCCCCTAAACCTGTCTGCCACAGGCAGGTCCCCCCAAAGGGGGACTTAAAGAATGAAAAATGAAATCTTTCAAACAAAAAGCAGCATAGTCTATTCTGAAATATGAATACAGAAGGTGAAATAATTCTTTATCAGTCTGATAACGCTACACCGGTAGAAGTGAGAATTGAAAATGAAACTGTCTGGTTGACACTCAATCAGATGAGTGAATTATTTGAAAGAGATAAGTCTGTCGTTTCCAGGCATATCCGCAATATATTTGACGAAAATGAGTTGGAAAGAAATTCAGTTGTTGCAAAAAATGCAACAGTTCAACTTGAAGGCGGAAAAGAATGGTTTACTTTTTCGAAAATCGAATTGGATGCCACAGAAATGATCAGAAAAATACAAAACAATTAAACAATAAAATTCCTCAAAATTCTCCATCAGGGGTTAGAGGTACAAACAATATGGAAACAACAAGACAACAAAAAATAGCGCGACTGCTTCAAAAGGAATTGGGTGAAATATTTTTACTCTATGCCAAAAAGATGCAGGGAACACTGATTACAGTAACCGGAGTACGGATAAGTCCCGATTTGAGTGTGGCCCGTGCACATCTCAGTATTTTTCCGGCCGATAAAGTGAAATCAGTACTGGAACAGGTGAATACCGATACCAAATCC